>NZ_JBFRSN010000285.1:0-6879 GCF_041473595.1 Vibrio sp. 10N.222.46.A1 | reverse complement strand
TTCACCAGAATATTGTGCAGGTTGTCGGCTAAGGTATTGATGTGACGGCTTACTCGGCTGAATTCGTTGTCGTATCGAATATCGATACGCTGAGTCATATCTCCTTCAGTCAGGCCTTCTAATGTACCGAGGATACGCGTTAGTGGCTCTCTTACACTATGTGCAATGTGGTAACCAATTGCTGCAGCGAATACGGTGACAACAATGCCAATTGCAATCGCTTTGAATAGACCGTTGTCGTAGATGCTGCTCGCATCTGCTAATGATGAGTTGAGTTGCTCTTCCGCTGTGACGTTGAAAGAATCCAGTACCGCCATTGCTTGGTCGACTTCAACGGCTAGATTAGCAATGTTGATGTACAAGGCTTCTTTCGCTTTCAGATAGTTATTATGTTTATCTAAAACACCGCCTTTTTGTCCCACGTCTTTGGTGAAGTTTTTAACCGATTCATCGAAAACATTTTTTATCGCAGGCAATTGTGTCGCTAAGCCACGGTACGCGTAGTTTAGGTGGGTAACGGCCTTTTTGTTTTGGTTGACGGCTTTTTGTACGAAGGCAACATCAGAACTTGCTAGTGCATCAGAGGTAATCACCTCGGCGTCTTGTAGTTTAATAAAGTAGCTCTTTGCCATCACTTTTACAGAGATGCTTTTTTGGTCGGCAACGTACTCTTTCATGCCAACGGTCAATTCTGAATGTAAGCGTTGGAAATCACGTGATGCTTTTTGTACTTGCTCTTGCGCCTCAAACATAGCGATATAATTGTTCATCGCTTCATCTGCTTCGGTGAAGTAACGTTCTTCCATCGCTCTTAATTGCGTGATGCGCTCAGTGAGCGAGGTATTGTCTTGGCTTGCTGTTTCTAGGCTACCTAGAACTTCAGAAAAAGCGTTTTGTGATGCAGCAAACTCTGTACGCATTGCAGACATACGCTCAGAATTTTGTGTGGTTAAGAAGTCTTTAAATGACTTGTCAGCGGAAAGTAATTGGACACTTGTTTGGTTTGAAAGCGCAACCAGCGGCAATGAGACTTTTGAGACGCTCTCAAAATTGCTATGTATCTGATTCATGCTGCTCATCATGATGGTTATCGTGACTGCGAACATGATGATGATCAGTGCGAAACCAGCGTACATACGCTTGATCACAGATCCCTTCATGACTTTCTCCCTAAATAAATGTGGACCTAATACCAGGTCAAAACAAAACTAACAAAATTATCAGGATTCTATTGAGCTCGGCTTACGCATTTTATGACGCACACGTCAAAAATAGTCCTTTGTCCTAGCCAATATGCCGTTCTTGAGAGGTAAGGCGTGTTTTTTTTTGATTTGAACGGTGTTTTTTATTATGCTTTAAAGCAGGTTTATTGTGGTTTGATGCGGCATAGCGCATACTCAAAGCATTAAAAAATAAATGTTTTATCGGAGAGACACATGGCTGAAGAAACCATTTTTAGTAAGATCATCAATAAAGAAATCCCAGCAGATCTACTATACCAAGACGATTTAGTAACCGCATTTCGCGATATTAACCCTCGTGCTCCTAGTCATATTCTAATTATTCCTAACAAGCTGATTCCAACAACGAATGATGTTGAAGCGGAAGATGAAGCAATGATGGGACGTATGTTTACTGTTGCTCGTAAGTTAGCAAAAGAAGAAGGCATTGCAGAAGACGGCTATCGTCTTATTGTGAATTGCAATTCTCACGGTGGCCAAGAGGTTTACCATATTCACATGCATTTGGTTGGTGGCCGCCCGCTTGGCCCGCTTTTAATGAGTTAATTAAAAGGCTAATAAGCTAACGAAACAGTTAATGATCTCGTTAATACAAGTTAATGGTTAATTAACATAAACAGCGAGTTGGAAAATTTGTTGTTTGTATGCCAACTTTTATTTTTATCTGTTGTCTGAATATCGGCATCGATTAGGTAGAGCCTAAAAAGCAAGGTATCCACTTGCTTAAGATCCTTTTAACAAAGTTGGCATTTTAAACATGCACGGAGACGATAAGTGAAGCACCAGTTTAGATTCGCTTCCATTGCCCTGTTATCGGCGTTGACAGCGGGTTGTGCGAATATGTCGGCAGGGAGCCTGTTCAGTCATTACAGCGCGCAAAACAAAGAAATTTACCAAGCAGTCAAGTCTGGGGATTATTCAACGGCTCAACAAGAGTTACCAGATTACGTAGCAGGTGACATTCTTGATAACTTTGAAAAAGGTAGAATTAATCTACTTGATCAAAAATATCCTGAGAGTAAGTCGTCGCTCGAACTGGCCGATCAGGCAGTAAAAGATCAGCAAAGTAAAGCGGTGATCTCTGTATCAGACAGTGCAACCAGTGTCGGCGCGTTGGCTGTGAATGACAATATTACCGAGTATGTGCCTGCTGACTATGAGTTGGGTTTTCTGCATTTATATCTTGGTTTGAATTATTTAAAGAAAAACGACTTAGAAGGTGCGGTGATCGAAATGCGTCGCGCTAACCAAGTTCAGGAACAAGCCAAGAAACAACGTGAAGCTGAGTTAGAAAGTGCTGCTAGCGACGCAAAATCTCAAGGGTTGTCTGCCAACGTGGGTAGTATTCTTGCGAATTATCCTGATGCGGGTAAAAAGCTGCAATCTGTGCAAAATGCGTATCTGATGTTTTTGTCTGGCCTGCTTTACGAAGCATCTAACGATCTGAACAGCGCTTATGTGGACTATCGACGTGCTTTGGCCATCATGCCTGATAACCAAGAAATCATCGATAGAACCATGGCAACAGCTGCTCGCTTAGGCATGCGACAAGATTTAGCAACACTGAAAAAGCGCTACAAACAGTCATCTAAGTTAGGGGCAAGCGAAGGGCGAGTAATTGTGCTTCAAGAACAAAGTGCAGTTCAAGCGATGGACAGTTGGCGATTAGATTTGCCTATTTATGACAGTCGCGATCAGGGCGCAATATATTCTCTGGCGCTGCCATATTACCCGCGCCAAAACGTAGAACGTTTTTCTGCGCTACGAATCAGTGGGCAACCGTTGTCTGAGCATTTGATTACGGATGTGAATGCGATGGCGCAGAATGATTTATCTGAACGTATGACGAGCATTGTTATTCGCCAAGCGTTACGTGTGGTCGCGAAAGATCGCATCCGTAAAGAAGCAACTCAAGGTAACGATGTCGGTAACATTTTGTTCAATGTCTGGAATGCATTCACGGAACAACCAGACACTCGAAGCTGGCAATCTTTGCCTGCGGAAATAAAGACCAGCACGTTTGTAGCAAACAGTGGTCAATATACGTTAGAAGCGGGCGCTAAAACGTATGACTTTGATATTCGAGAAGGGCAGACCACTTTGGTGTGGATTTCTCGACAAGGAAACAATGCAACAATGTGGCATAAACAGCTAGGGAGGCTGTAATGAAAAAGTGGTTAGTGAGCTTAGCAGCGGTTATGGCTCTGGCTGGTTGTGCTGATAATACAGCTGGCGTAAGGGTAGATAGTCAAACTCAGAACGTTTTCTTTGGTGATAAGGTATTGGGTAGCCGCTTACAGGTTGAAGATATCCGAACTGACCTCGTCGACGGTCATACGCGAGGAATCGTGCGTTTAAACAGTAACTATAAAGGCGATCAACATATCCTTTATCGCTTTTACTGGTACGACGATGCTGGTCTTGAGGTCAACCTAAAGCAAGGCCCTTGGAAGCAAGCAATTGTTCGTGGCTTTGAAAGTATTTCGTTGTCGGAAGTGTCGGTAAATCCGAAAGCGACTCAGTTCAGAGTTCAGTTCAGAGAGCAGTAAACTTTCGTTTGGAACCGCTCATATTTAGAGTGGTTCCAAGCTTTATAGCAAAGACGAGATAGAACGGGTCTAAGGATTCGAAAATACAAAAATTTAAGAGAGTGGGTAACCCCGCTTAGTGATTAGTTAAGGAAACAAAATGAAAAAGAGTGTCATTGCGCTACTAGGTTTAGCGGTTATTTTAGGCGGTTGTTCAAACAAGGTAAGCTACGGTGATGCACAATCAGTAGAAACCACGACAATCGATTTCGGTTCAACTGACCTTCAAACGATTGCGGGCGAAATGGTCGATAGCATGATGGCGTCTGGTTCTGTGTCTTATATTACTCGTGAGCAACGTCCAATCGTGTTCGTAGAGCGAATCAAGAACAAAACAAGTGAGCACATCGATACTGAGTCAATCACTGATACCATCAGTACTAAAATGCTGAACTCTGGTAAGTTCCGTTTCGTTGATATGGACCGTGTAGAGTCTGTTCGTGAACAATTGAATTTCCAAAATAACGATGAGCTTGTAAATCAAAGCTCAGCAATCCAATTTGGTAAAATGGTTGGTGCTCAGTACATGTTGTACGGCAACCTATCAAGCATCGTTAAGAAAGCGGGCAGCGACGAAGACGTATACTACAAAATGACCATGCGCCTAATGGATCTTGAGTCTGGCTTGATTGAATGGGCTGACGAGACTGAAATCCGTAAGCAACAATCTAAGAGCTTGCTGGGCTTTTAATTAAGTTTACTTGGCTTAGTCATGCCTCAACGCAGTACATGTTATTTGCTGTGATTGGTATTAATGAAGAGGCACTGGCTTTTGGTCAGTGCCTTTTTTGTAGGGAAATTAAGACGTTTATAGGGCAGTTAAGACGTTTATAGGGAGTAAATATGGCGATTTTTTCTTGGTCTGAAGCAAAGCTTCTTGATACCAGTTTGAGTTCTCTTGATGGCTACTTTTCTGAGCCTCCAATCAGAGCACAGACACTGACAGGTGGGTTGACTAATCGATGTTGGAAATTGGTTTTAGCCGATGGCACCGCGTATGTTTGGCGTCCAATTACCCCCATCACCAAAGCGTTCTTCATCTCTCGCCATGAAGAGTATCAAGTACTGTCTGCTATTGAGCGTCTAGATATCGGACCAAGTCCGATAGTGGTCAATGAGCAAGGCTTACTGGTTGAATGGATCGCGGGTGAGACGTTGTACGAAGGACTCGAGCAGGATGATTTACTGAAGACGCTGATCTCAGTGCATTTGGTTAATACTGCGCGACTGCCGCTCCAACCGTTCAGCTATACGGCTCGAGTTGACCACTACTGGCTTCAGCTTGATGCGGTTCATAAGACTGAAACCTGCACCAAGATTTATCAAGAGTGGCGCGTGGCTCCAAGTATCCCAAGTGTAGGCCTGTCTTTGTGTCATTTTGATCTCGGTGGCTATAACCTTGTGAAGAATCAAGATGGGATTAAGATCATTGACTGGGAATACGCAGCGCTAGCAGACCCAAGGCTTGATCTTACGCTGACTATTGCTGTTGCCCGATTACCAGTTATAGAAGCTGTTAATAAGTACTGTCAGCTAAGAGGTATCCATGATCCCCAATCTTGGCTTGACGGAGTAGAAGCCTGGTTACCAAGAAGCCAAATGATGGCAATGCTGTGGTATTTACTTGCTCATCAGCTATGGGGCGATGACAGTTATCTGCGTGAAGCAGAGGCTCTTAGTCACACTTTATGTAGCTATGATCACGTTTAGGAAGTGAAAAATATAATTTCAGAGGTCTTCCCTTTAAAACCTTGTTTTTCGTGTTAGATTGATCAAAACGTACCAATATTCAATGGGGGAGGTACAATGATTATCTATCTACACGGCTTCGACTCAACAAGCCCGGGCAATCACGAAAAAATACTGCAGTTGCAATTCATTGATGATGACGTTCGTTTCATCAACTACAGTACTTTGCATCCAAAACACGATATGCAGCATCTGCTTAAAGAAGTGCATAAGGTGATAGAGCAATCCGATGATCCGCATCCCATTATTTGTGGTGTAGGTTTAGGTGGTTTTTGGTCTGAGCGTATTGGTTTCTTATGTGGAATTAAGCAGGTGGTGTTCAACCCTAATCTGCATCCTGAGAATAACATGGTGGGTCGAATTGACCGTCCAGAAGAATACGAAGACATCGCAACTAAATGTGTTGCTCAGTATCGTATGAAAAACAAAGGACGCTGTTTGGTAGTGTTGTCTCGTGAAGATGAAATCCACGACAATACCAAAACCGCTGCCGCGCTAGAAGATTACTACGACGTAATCTGGGATGAGAAAGAGAGTCATAAATTCAAAAAGATCTCTCAACATCTTCAAGCAATGAAAGCGTTCAAAAACGCTTAATCAATCTGGATGCTTTATAAAAGCAGTGCTCAATGAGTGCTGCTTTTTTACATCTGAACTTTTGCGTTCGTGTTTCATAAAGCGGTTATCGCTGTTTTATCTGTGAGTTTGCGCATTTATAGATCAGTTTGCGCAAACGTTAACTAATTAGTCGCGAATCCTCATTGAGGGTAAGGATTTTTTTGTTGCGGTCATCTTTTTGCTATATATAATGTTCCAAAGCAAAATATTTTGACAAATATCAAAAAAAATTGAGAGCGAGTGAAAAAACTTGTCCATAATTTGTGTTCTGCCTCTCAGGTAGTCACCTTTTTTATCCATGTGAGCAAAACAACAAACCAATACTTGTTGTTTGTAACCCCTCTAACTACTCGGTGAGCTGTCGTTATTCTTTTTCGCGGTAATCCAATTTGTAACAGCCTTCGCATTCAAGGCCGAGTAGATACATAGAATTTATCGGTTGGAGTAATCGAGCCGAACCCCATTTATTCATTTTGTAGAGGATTGTCACTGTGACAAAAATTATCGTAGTAGGCGGTGGTGCTGGTGGTTTAGAACTAGCAACTAAGCTAGGCCGCACTTTAGGTCGTAAGAAACGTGCCCAGATTACTCTGGTAGACCGTAAAGCAAGCCACCTATGGAAACCATTACTTCATGAAGTAGCAACGGGCTCACTGGATGAAGGTGTTGATGCATTAAGCTAC
>NZ_JBFRSN010000284.1:0-2869 GCF_041473595.1 Vibrio sp. 10N.222.46.A1 | reverse complement strand
TGTTGTAGCTAAAATCTTTGCATAAGATTTGACGAACCACTAGTAAAAAGGGCATCATTTGATGCCCTTTTTCTGCGCTGAAAAAAGAGTTGGGTGTTTTGACATCAATTTTAACTCTTAGCAAAGAATTAAACGGTCTTTTTAACTAAAATGACTGTTAGATGTGTTGTTTTGCAACGCAAAGGAATGTGCCCTGCAACAGCGGGGTTATTGTCGTCTATATTTAAGACTTATCACAGGTTGGTTTTATGAAAGCAAACGCTGAAACTCCTGATAGCTCAGGTGCAGCAGATACAATGAAGTGGGTAGTCGCTTTTGTACTGTTGGCTGCTGCTGTTGTGGGTAATTACCTGTATGGTGAATTGTCTGTTGTAATTCGCGCTGCAGGTGTAGTTGTGCTGATTGCTGCCGCACTAGGCGTTGCAGCAACAACAACTAAAGGTAAAGCTGCGATCGATTTTGCAAAAGAATCTCGTATGGAGATTCGTAAAGTTGTTTGGCCTACTCGCCAAGAAACTATGCAAACTACATTGATCGTTTTAGCTGTATGTATTGTTATGTCTCTAGTGCTTTGGGGAATTGACGGCATTATGGTCCGTTTAGTTTCTCTAGCAACTGGAGTGTAGAGGGTTCTGATTCATGAGTGAAGCTCCAAAAAAACGTTGGTATGTAGTTCAAGCCTTTTCTGGCTATGAAGGTCGTGTATCTCAATCGTTACGCGAACATATTAAAATGCACGACATGGAAGAATTCTTTGGTGACGTTTTAGTACCTACTGAAGAAGTAGTGGAAATGCGTGCAGGTCAACGCCGTAAAAGCGAACGTAAGTTCTTCCCTGGCTACGTATTAGTGCAAATGATCATGAATGATGAATCATGGCACTTAGTACGCAGCATTCCTCGTGTTATGGGCTTCATTGGTGGTACCTCTGATCGTCCTGCACCAATCACTGACAAAGAAGCTGATGCTATCTTGAACCGTCTAGAGAAAGCGAGCGAGTCTCCACGTCCTAAGACAATGTTCGAAGCGGGTGAAGTGGTTCGTGTGAACGATGGTCCGTTTGCTGATTTCAACGGTACAGTTGAAGAAGTAGATTACGAGAAAAGCCGCATTAAGGTATCTGTATCGATCTTTGGTCGTGCAACACCGGTTGAGCTTGAATTTGGTCAAGTTGAAAAGCTGGACTAAAACTCTAACTTTTGAACAAGCTGTGGATAAATACTTCATAAGTTGTTCAAAATAAAAGAGTATAAAAAACCACCTTTTTAGGGTTGTTAAAGGCGCGAATTATGATTATAATTTCGCGCCTTTTTACTTCTATCGAAGTAAGAAAGAGTTAATTGAAATTAAGGGGAGCTTGCCTCAGGGCTAGCGCATGTACCCAAAAATTAGGAAATATCATGGCTAAGAAAGTTGAAGCTTATATCAAACTGCAAGTTGCAGCTGGTATGGCAAACCCAAGTCCACCGGTTGGTCCTGCTCTAGGTCAACACGGCGTGAACATCATGGAATTCTGTAAAGCGTTCAACGCAAAAACAGAATCTGTTGAGAAAGGTCTACCTACTCCAGTAGTAATTACTGTTTACAACGACCGTTCTTTCACGTTCGTAACTAAGACTCCACCTGCTGCTGTTCTTCTTAAGAAAGCTGCTGGCGTTAAGTCTGGTTCAGGTCGTCCAAACACTGAGAAAGTTGGTACTGTAACTGACGCTCAAGTTCAGGAAATCGCAGAAACTAAAGCTGCTGATATGACTGGTGCTGACATCGAAGCAATGAAGCGTTCTATTGCTGGTACTGCTCGTTCAATGGGCCTAGTGGTAGAGGGATAAGATCATGGCAAAACTTACTAAGCGTATGCGCGTAATCCGCGACAAAGTTGAAGTAACTAAAGAATACGAAATCAACGAAGCTGTTGCTCTTCTTAAAGAACTAGCTACTGCTAAATTCGTTGAGTCTGTAGATGTTGCTGTTAACCTAGGCATCGATGCTCGTAAATCTGACCAAAACGTACGTGGCGCAACTGTGCTACCTCACGGTACTGGCCGTGACATCCGCGTTGCTGTGTTCACTCAAGGTGCAAACGCAGAAGCAGCTAAAGCAGCTGGCGCAGATATCGTTGGTATGGAAGATCTTGCTGAGCAAGTGAAAAAAGGCGAAATGAACTTCGACGTTGTTGTTGCTTCTCCTGATGCAATGCGTGTTGTTGGTCAACTAGGTACAATCCTAGGTCCACGCGGCCTTATGCCAAACCCTAAAGTTGGTACTGTAACTCCTAACGTTGCTGAAGCGGTTAAGAACGCTAAAGCTGGTCAGGTTCGTTACCGTAACGACAAGAACGGTATCATCCACACTACTATCGGCAAAGCATCTTTCGAAGCTAACCAGCTTCAAGAGAACCTAGAAGCACTTCTAGTTGCTCTTAAGAAAGCTAAGCCTTCTTCAGCGAAAGGTACTTTCCTGAAGAAAGTAAGCATCTCTACTACAATGGGTGCTGGTGTTACTGTTGATCAAGCTAGTCTTGACACTCAAGCAAACTAATTTGCTTCGGCGCAGATTTAGTGTATACTTCTGCGCCTAATATTTGTGGTTGGGTGATTTTTGAAGCAATTCAGGTCATCCGTCCCAAGACCGTAGGCGCTGTACTCTTCGGAGATATGGCTTAATAAAACCTACGTAGGCGATGTTGTGGTTTGAAGTGAATTTATTCATTTTTAAATAACATCGTAAACGCTCATTACATTTTGTATGAGTGCTGTAATCACAACCAGAGGTTAATCCAAATGGCTTTAAATCTTCAAGACAAAAAAGCAATTGTTGCTGAAGTCAACGAAGCTGCCAGTGGTGCACTTTCTGCAGTTGTAGCTGATTC
>NZ_JBFRSN010000283.1:0-266 GCF_041473595.1 Vibrio sp. 10N.222.46.A1 | reverse complement strand
ATTTTCTATTTTCTATTTGCAGACGCTTAACGGATTAATCTGTAGTTTCACTTACTATTAAGTTAAATCCCGTTCCCATCGAATCATCAATCGCCACTACTTGATACACAACACCGTTAACTAAGGTCGCAGGCGCGGAGTCAATAGCAACAGTAGATGGATCGCCAGCCACCGTAATCGTCACATAGTAAGTTCCCGCAGCTACATAAATACCATTCGCGAAATCTTTGAATTTCACATTACTCAACGCAGGCGTACTTCCAGAA
>NZ_JBFRSN010000282.1:0-1901 GCF_041473595.1 Vibrio sp. 10N.222.46.A1 | reverse complement strand
AGCTTTTTCCAGATGATTGGCAGTTCGTTAAGTTGAGCGCCAAACAAGTCGACACGCTGACCACCGGTGATCTTGGTGTAAAGGTCGAATTCTTTAGCGACTTCGCCAAGCACGATTAGTCTATCGGGTGTGATTTCACCGCCAGCAATACGCGGAACCACAGAGTAGGTGCCGTCTTTTTGCATGTTACCGAGGTAGATGTCGTTGGTGTCTTGCAGTTCTATGTGTTGATCTTCAAGGATGTAATCGTTCCAGTACGAAGCCAGAATCGAACCGACAGCCGGTTTACACACAGTACAGCCCAATCCGTTTCCGTGAGAATCTAACAGCTCATCGAAGGTCTTGATTTTGTTGACGCGGATGATGTCAGTTAGCTCTTGGCGAGAATACGCAAAGTGCTCACAGATATCGTTAGAGACTTCCACACCTAGGTTACTTAGCTCGCTATCGAGAACCTGTTTAGCAAGGGCAGAACAACCGCCACAACCTGTTGAAGCATTCGTGGTTTCTTTCAATGCAGCCATCGTGGTGCAACCCGCTGAAACCGCGTCTTTAATGTCGCCTTTGGTCACATCGAAACATGAACAAATCACAGCGCTATCCGGCAGAGCTTCAACACCCATTGCCGAACCTGAATCATCGGCCACGTTAGGTAAAATCAATACCGATGGGTTTTCAGGAAGGGGCATATCGTTTTGTTTGATTTGCAGTAGCGAACCGTAAGCTTCTGCATCACCGACCAATACTGCACCGACAATCTTTGTACCGTCTGCCGAGATGATCAGGCGCTTATAAACTTGTTCAATTTCATCGTTATAGGTATACGACTGAGCTCCTTCCGTCTTGCCATGTACTTCACCAATACTGGCCACATCGACGCCAAGCAGTTTGAGCTTGGTGCTCATGTCGGCACCAGTAAATGCAGCATCGTCAGTGCCGCCGGAGACAATATGCGAAGCCGCGACTTTCGCCATGGAGTAACCGGGTGCGACTAAGCCGAAGATCTTGTTGTCCCAAAGCGCACATTCACCAATCGCATACACGTTGTCGATGTTAGTTTGGCAGTGATCATTAATCACGATGCCGCCACGTTCACCAATGGCGATATCAGAGCTGCGAGCTAGGGCATCTTGAGGGCGAATACCTGCAGAGAACACGATCATATCGGTTTCAAGGTGGGTGCCGTCTGCAAAGTTCATTCTGTAGCGAGCGCTTTCACCCGCGACTATCTCAGAGGTTGCTTTCTCGGTATGAACTTGTACGCCAAGGTCTTCAATTTTTCTGCGCAGTAGGGCACCGCCACCGTCATCTAACTGTACGGCCATCAGGCGAGGTGCAAATTCCACTACATGGGTTTCCAACCCAAGGTTTTTGACTGCGTTTGCGGCTTCTAAGCCAAGCAGACCACCACCAATAACGACGCCAGATTTGCTGCCTTTGCTAGATAGTTCAATGGCGTCTAGATCTTCAATGGTGCGATAAACGTGGCAGTGTTCTTGGTCGTTACCGTGAATAGGGGGAACAAAAGGGAATGAACCGGTTGCCAGAATTAAGGTGTCATAACTCTCGGTATGTCCCGATTCAGTCACAACGCACTTATTTTCAGTATCCAGTTGAGCGACTCTCGCGTTGAGAAGGTAATTGACGCCATTGCTTTGGTAATACTCTTCGCTGGTTAATGCCAAATCATCAGCATTTCCGCGCTTGAAGTAAGCGGTCAACTGAACACGGTCGTAGGCCAACCTTGGCTCTTCACTAAAAGTAATCACATCAAACTCATCACTCTCTGATTGCAGGATGTTGTCGATAAATTTGTGTCCAACCATGCCGTTACCCACAACGACGATTTTCTTCTTGCTCATAATCCATTCCTTATTCTCGGCGTCACCATCACTAGCATC
>NZ_JBFRSN010000281.1:0-5563 GCF_041473595.1 Vibrio sp. 10N.222.46.A1 | reverse complement strand
ACCAAGCACTAAGCTAAGGATAAAAAATGTAGTTGCAAAAATTGCAGTCATTCGGGTAAGGAAATTTCCTGAGCCACCAGCACCAAACACAGTGTTTGAAGCGCCAGCACCGAAAGAGGCTCCCATATCTGCGCCTTTACCTTGTTGAATCAACACTAGGCCAATTACACCAAGCGCTGCCAACAGGTAAATCACAAGTAGAACTGTAAACATTTTTCCACCTATGTTCCTAATTGTTGAGCCAGCGCCGTTCAAAAAACTATTTTTAAGAACAAGGCTAGCGACCTCCTAACTGAAGGCCGAGCAATACTAGCGAATGCGACGATGACTGACAAGGGGAATTTACTAAAAAATAAGCCTTTACCAAGCAAGTGGTCAAAAAAAGGGCAAAAGGGACACAAAACTCATTTGCGTCCCTTTTTAATCATCACATAACTAAAACCCGGCCCCCACAAGTGAGACCGACTTCGCCTGTTACGGCAAACGTTTTATTAGCAATTCGCTTTTACTGCATCAGCAATTTTCAGTGCAGAACTCTGAACAAGTTCAGCATCTTCACCTTCGACCATTACGCGCAGTAGTGGCTCAGTACCCGATTTGCGTAATAGCACACGACCTTTCTCACCGAGTTCCGTCTCGACTTCAATAACAGCCGCTTTCACAGCCTCTG
The DNA here is from genome assembly GCF_041473595.1 of Vibrio sp. 10N.222.46.A1. Taxonomy (NCBI): domain Bacteria; kingdom Pseudomonadati; phylum Pseudomonadota; class Gammaproteobacteria; order Vibrionales; family Vibrionaceae; genus Vibrio; species Vibrio sp. 10N.222.46.A1. The sequence goes on along the minus strand of NZ_JBFRSN010000281.1, from coordinate 4,893 downwards.
CTTCTAGTGGGTTTGAATCACCACTGAAACGAACATTTTCTAGAACTTGAGGGTATAACGTCATACCTTGAGAAAGCTCATTCAGTGTCATTTCACTATCGACAACTGAGGCCAATACTTGCAGAGCAGCGACGATAGCATCACCTGTCGTCACTTTATCTAATAGGATAACGTGCCCCGAGTTCTCAGCACCGATCTTCCAGCCTTTAGCTAGAAGTTGTTCCATAACATAACGGTCACCAACAGCAGCACGTACAAATGGAATACCTAATTGCTTAAGGCCATTTTCCATCCCAAGGTTGGTCATTAGTGTACCAACAACTCCGCCTTTCAACTCACCACGGCGCAGTGCATCGCGAGCAATAATGTAAGCGATTTGGTCACCATCAACTTTATTGCCTAGCTCGTCAACCATGATGATACGATCACCATCACCATCAAAGCCAAGACCTAACGCCGCTTTTTCTTCAACGACTTTAGCTTGCAGAGCGCGTACATCAGTCGCACCTACTTCATGGTTGATGTTGGTGCCATTTGGCTCCACACCAATCGCAACAACCTCAGCACCCAGCTCTTTAAATACAGCCGGCGCAATGTGGTAAGTCGCACCATGCGCGCAATCCACCACAATTTTCATACCAGCTAGCGTCATTTTGTGTGGGAATGTACTTTTACAAAATTCAATATAACGGCCTGCTGCATCATTTAGGCGCACCGCTTTACCTAATTCAGAAGATTCAACGCACTCGATATCTTTGTCTAGCTCAGCTTCGATGGCGAGTTCAATCTCATCCGACAATTTAGTACCTTCAGACGAGAAGAACTTGATGCCGTTGTCATAGAAGGGGTTGTGCGATGCAGAGATAACAATCCCCGCTTCAGCACGGAAAGTTTGTGTTAGGTAGGCAACAGCCGGTGTCGGCATTGGCCCCGTAAACGTAGCTTGAAGACCAGCAGCAGCTAAGCCAGCTTCTAAAGCAGACTCAAGCATGTAGCCAGAAATACGAGTATCTTTACCAATGATCACTTTCTTTGTGCCCTGCTTTGCAAGAACACGACCAGCAGCCCAGCCAAGCTTCAAAACAAAATCAGGTGTGATTGGGTACTGGCCCACTTTTCCACGTACACCATCTGTGCCGAAGTAACGTCTTTTATCAGACATATTGATTTTCCTTAATTATGATTAGTGATTGTTATTCATCACTTCGATTATCTTCATCGCTTCCAATGTATCTTCAACATCGTGAACGCGAATAATTTGTGCACCTTTCATTGCTGCGATTGTTGCGCAAGTAACGCTAGCGACCATGCAGTCAGCTGGGACTTTGTCTAGTAGCTTAAAGATCATCGATTTTCTCGACATCCCCGCTAAGACAGGCAAACCAAGCGTATGAAACTTTTCAAGGTGCGCTAATAAATGGTAATTGTGTTCGATGGTTTTACCAAAACCAAAACCAGGGTCAAGAATCAGCTGCTCTTTTGATATACCGACCGCCTCACAAGCTTCGACCCTTTCTTGTAAAAAGTCTTCGACATCTGTTAGAACATCTTCGTAGCTTGGATTGGCTTGCATGGTTCTTGGCTGACCTTTCATGTGCATCAAGCAAATAGGTACATTAGCCTCTGCGGCCACTTCTAGAGATCCGGGCTCTTGCAGTGCGCGTACATCATTGATCAAATCTGCCCCTGCATCAACAGCCTGGCGCATCACCTCAGCTTTGCTGGTATCAATCGAGATCCAAACATCAAACTTGGCGCGAATCGCTCTAATCGCCGGGATAACTCGAGCTAACTCTTCCTCTAAGGACACCTCTGGAGCACCTGGACGAGTCGACTCACCACCAATATCAATAATGCTAACACCAGCCTGAATCATTCGCTCTGCTTGCAGTAAAGCATTATCTAATGAATTGAATTTTCCGCCATCAGAGAAAGAGTCAGGCGTAACATTGAGGATACCCATCACATGTGGGCGGTCTAAAACGAGCGTTTTATTGTGTGCTTTTAATATCATGGAAGGTGGGTCTTAAAGGTAAAAAATATCTTGGGCTAGAAACAGAAAAACCCTGAGCGTACTCAGGGTTTTAATTTAAAGCTTAGCAATTAAGAATCTTTGTTTTGAGCATCATCTGATTCAGATTTAACTTCTTCAACTGTCGACTCTTCAGCTTTTGGCTCGGCTTCTGATTTAGCTTCAGGTTTAGCTTCTTCCTTTGCAGGTTCTGCTTTCGCCTGATCACCCCAACCAGCAGGCTCACGAATGTCAGTCTTACGCTCCATGAGGTCATCAATCTGACCCGCATCGATCGTTTCGTACTTCATAAGCGCATCTTTCATCGAGTGCATCAAATCCATATTATCTTCTAGAATTTGCTTAGCTCGAGCGTAGTTGCGGTCGATAAGAATGCGAATTTCTTCATCGATAAGTCGAGTTGTATCGTCAGAAACATGTTTCGCCTGGCTCATGCCGCGACCTAGGAAAACTTCGCCTTCTTCTTCAGCATAAAGAAGAGGACCTAGTTTTTCCGAGAAGCCCCACTGCGTTACCATCTTACGAGCAATATCAGTTGCACGCTCGATATCGTTTGACGCACCGGTCGAAACTTTGTCTTTACCGTAGATAAGTTCTTCAGCAAGACGACCACCGTACAAGCTAGAGATCATTGATTCTAGATGCTGGCGAGACATGCTTACGCGGTCTTGCTCAGGTAAGTACATAGTTACACCAAGCGCACGACCACGTGGGATGATTGATACTTTATACACTGGATCGTGTTCAGGTACCAAACGACCAACAATTGCGTGACCTGCTTCGTGGTAAGCCGTTGACTCTTTCACTTCCTCAGACATCACCATTGAACGGCGCTCTGCACCCATCATAATTTTGTCTTTCGCAAGTTCAAACTCAACCATAGATACATTGCGTTTGTTACCACGAGCAGCAAAAAGAGCCGCTTCGTTAACAAGGTTCGCAAGGTCTGCACCAGAGAAACCTGGAGTACCACGAGCAATCAGAGATGGTTCAACATCACCTGACAGTGGCACTTTACGCATGTGTACTTTAAGAATCTGTTCACGACCCCGTACATCAGGTAGACCAACCACAACTTGACGGTCAAAACGACCAGGACGAAGTAATGCAGGGTCTAGTACGTCTGGACGGTTAGTCGCAGCGATAACAATAATACCTTCGTTACCTTCGAAACCATCCATCTCAACCAGCATTTGGTTAAGTGTTTGCTCACGTTCATCGTGACCACCACCAACACCAGCGCCACGTTGACGACCTACCGCATCGATTTCATCGATAAAGATGATACAAGGCGCTGCTTTCTTCGCTTGTTCGAACATGTCACGCACACGAGATGCACCAACACCAACAAACATTTCAACGAAGTCAGAACCAGAGATAGTAAAGAACGGTACTTTCGCTTCACCAGCAATCGCTTTTGCAAGCAATGTCTTACCCGTACCAGGAGGACCTACCAACAGGATACCTGTCGGGATCTTACCACCAAGCTTTTGGAAGCGGCTTGGGTCACGAAGGTAATCCACAAGCTCTTTCACGTCTTCTTTTGCTTCGTCACAACCAGCAACATCAGCAAACATCGTTTTGATTTGTTCTTCGCTCATCATTCGAGCTTTGCTCTTACCAAAAGACATTGCGCCTTTACCGCCGCCGCCGCCTTGCATTTGACGCATGAAGAAAATCCACACACCAATCAGTAAGATCATTGGGAACCATGAAATGAAGATAGTGCCAAGCAGGCTCTGCTCTTCAGGTGGTGTACCCTGAACTTTTACGTTTTGATTAATTAAGTCATCAAGTAGCTTTTGATCATAAACAGGCATGTAAGTTACATACTTAGAGCCACCACCACGACGTGTGAAAGTGATTTCGCTGTTATTGAACTGTGCGTCTTGAATCTGGCCTTGGCCAACTTCCTGTACAAACGTGGTGTAATCTACTGCTCTGCCGTTACTTTCCCCAGGGCCGAAGCTCTGGAATACCGACATCAACACTACCGCGATAACAAGCCACAGAATTAAATTTTTTGCCATGTCACTCAAGGTGTAAGCCTCTCGATAACTAATTGTAATTAAAGGTAGGGTACTACAGTTTGTAACCTGTAGCCATGTTGTTAACTCTCACTCTTGGAAGAGAATCGTTAACCTTTGTAACCAGTTGCTACGATAAACACTTCACGAGAGCGAGCTCGAGAAGAGTCGGGTTTTCTAACTTTGACTGTTTTAAACATCTCACGGACGTCCTTAACATATTGGTCAAACCCTTCGCCTTGGAATACTTTTACAACAAAACTACCATTGGTAGCTAGAACTTGTCGACACATATCCAAAGCTAATTCAACTAAATACATAGCTCTTGGCTGATCCACAGAATTGTTGCCTGCTATATTAGGTGCCATATCAGACATCACGACATCAACCATGTTTGGTTGTATACGTTCCAGCAACGCATCTAGCACAGCTTCTTCGCGGAAATCGCCTTGTAAAAAGCTCACTCCAGCAATCGGATCCATTGGTAACAAGTCACACGCAATGATTTGACCGTTGTCTCCGATAATCTTAGCAGCATATTGAGACCAACCGCCAGGCGCTGCACCCAAATCCACAATGGTCATCCCTGGAGTCAGCAATTTATCTTTCGTTTGAATCTCTTCCATTTTGAAATAAGCACGCGAACGATAGCCTTTTTTTCTGGCTTCATTTGCGTACTTGTCGTCGAAGTGTTCCTTCAACCAACGGCCCGAACTGGCCGAGTGTTTCTGTTTGCTCATTGGATACCTAAATTGGAGGAAAGTACTAATTGCTGAATAAATTATAGTCTTCAGCTTTAGATGGCGTTAAAATAGGTTTTTTCAACCCTAATAC
>NZ_JBFRSN010000280.1:0-4199 GCF_041473595.1 Vibrio sp. 10N.222.46.A1 | reverse complement strand
ACGCTCTGCAGTTAGCTCTTGGATTTGCTCTTCAGACAGTAAGCTGACACCTTCAGCTTTCGCTTTCAGGTGGTTCAGTGCTTCTTCACTCGACTTGAAATGATCGTAGATGCGCTCAGAGATCAGGCTATAGACTTCTGTACCCGTCAGCTCTTCAAGTAGCTCGGCACGGTCGTTAGCATTGGCATTTAAGAACGCCGCAAACTCACCCTGAGACAACATGATGGATTTAGTGAAGCGTGAGAAATCGAGACCCGTTACCTGCTCCACCAACTTTGTCTTCTTGGTCAACATAGTCTCTAAGACTTTATCGGTGTCCGCATCCGCAAATTCACACGTTGGCGTTTGTAATGCGCCATCGTGCTTTCCGCGAGCTCGCTTTTGGTGGAAGTTAGAGCGATACGTTTTGCCCTGCACTTCAAATTCAAGCTCAGCGAAACACTCACCCGTGCCACGCGTCATTAATTCGTTGTTGCCTTTAGCGATGCTCTTTAAACGCGGTGTGCGGTGGAACAATGCCAAACAAATCGCATCAAGAATCGTTGTCTTACCCGCCCCCGTTGGGCCGGTGATCGCAAACAAGCCATTTTCCGCAAACGGTGATTGGGTAAAATCGAGCTTCCAACGTCCTTTCAAAGAGTTCAGGTTTTCAAATTCTAGGCTTAAAATCTTCATACTGGCTACTCTTCTACTTTATTGGGCGCTTGAGCGCTCTCAGACACTTCAACCATCACTTGTTTAAACTTCACCGTCATACGCTCTAAACGCGCTTTTTCAGAATCGGTTTCAAATTCTTCTAAGGCAATACGCTTCGTAAACACGTCCATCGGGCTCAATTCTGACAGCGTTTCTGCCGACTCTTGCTCTAATGCTTGATTGCGACGTTCTCTTGCGCGGCGCAGTTGCAGCACTTCGACGTTCAATCCTTCGGTAAGTGCGCGCATACGTTCTTGAAGATCTGATAAGTAATCTTGCGCTTGCACTTCTATTGATAACCACACGCTTTGTTCGCTATCTAAACCTATGTATTGGTTCAGCTGAGATTCGATCTCGCTCAAGTCACCTTTGATTTCAGCTAGGGGTTGAAACGTTGGAACTGGCAATTGAGAAATGGTGCGCTCGCCTTCAACAAACTCAACCACACATACCTGCTTTTGAGATTTAAGTTCATCAAAGCTTAATGGTATTGGTGAGCCGCAGTAACGAATGTATTCACGCTTTGCCACCACTTGTGGGCGGTGGATATGACCAAGTGCAATATAGTCTGCGTCTGGGAAGCCATCAGCGGCAAAACCATCAAGGTTACCGACATAGATGTCGCGTACCGAATCCGATTGTTGAACACCCATCGCCGTTAAATGACCAGTAGCGATAATCGGCATGTGCTCGCTGTTTTCAAACTCCGCACGTTTTTCTACAGCGGCATCATAAACACTTTGGTAGTGCTGTTTGATTGCATCTCCGAGTTGCTTCTGACGCTCAACGCCTGTGACGCCCGCCTGGCTGGTCAACACATCGCGAGGGCGAATAAAGGGAATGGCACAAACCAGCGCTTCTACATCGCCGTTCTTGCCTTTTAGTTCGACAACCTGAGTCGCATGATCTTCATTGGTATTAGGAATCACGTATGCACCCATGTATTTGAGCAGCTGTTGTGTCTCTTTAAGCACAGAGACTGAATCGTGATTTCCACCTAACAACACCAATTGGCAGCCGATCTTGTTCGAATCGACCACAAACTTATTATACATCTCACGAGCGTAACTCGGCGGTGTGCTGGTATCGAAAATGTCGCCAGCAACAATGATCGCGTCGATGTCGTGCTCTGTAACTTGCTCAAGTAACCATTGTAAAAACCGTTCATGTTCATTCTTACGGCTTTTATTGTAGAAGTTTTGGCCAAGATGCCAATCGGACGTGTGAAGAATCTTCATTGCTGCTCACTGGAAGTCTGTAATAGCTTTAATTTACCAAAATACCGATCAACTACCAAATGAGTTAGCATTATTTACCGTTTATAAGCTTGTGAAAACCAACTAATTTCAGGCTTTGGACCAACTATGCCCATAGCGTGACCAATCGTTATTTTTGACATAAAAAAACCGCTCAACGTTAGAGCGGTTTTAGTTGTCTGTGGCCTAAACGCCATAAAATACTTAATCTTTTTTTAGCGAGCTTCTGCTAGGCTTGCCAGGTAGTTATTCGTTAAATAAAAGCCGCTGAACTTGTCAATAAAGTCCGCTGGAACGGTTTTATCGGTCAATCCAGATTCAATCAGCGCCGCTTGCCACTTCTGTACTTTCGGGAAGCTTTCTAGCATATTGAAGCCTGAACGCTCTTTAATAACAAATGCTCGGTGTAACAGTGGTAACCAAGCGATGTCGACGTTAGAGATGTAATCCCCTTTAAAGAACTCAGTATCACCCAGTTTTTTCTCTGCCTTTAGGAACGCCTTTTGTAAATTGGCTAAGCGTGTTTCAAATGTCTCTTTGTCTTTACTCGCCATGGTGCCGCACTGTGGCATGTAATGTTTGCTCGCTTGATAAGACCAAGCACGGTCGAGTGCTTTCTGCTCGGGTGAAACCTCTTCAATCGGCGTATATTTATCGTCTAGGTATTCAACAATTGCATCAGATTCAAAAAGGACGGTGTCGTTCTCTGTAATTAATACAGGTACCTGCCCGTTCGGTGAGATATCCAAAAACCACTGTGGTTTGTTATTCAGCTCAATGTACTCAATTTCAAACGGGACGTTTTTCATTACTAGTGAACCCATTACACGTTGAACAAATGGGCAGTTTTTAAAGCTAATCAATTTAGTCATTTTTGGCTCCGAATCGGATTAATAATTTCTTGTTACCCCCCTAAGACGAACCCAAAATCCAAAAGACGAAGAATAATTCGTTATTTCACGAAATAATTTAATTTGTTGTTATCAAGACGTTTAAAACCAACAGAGAAATGCGAAATCTTTGCAAAGAATAATTAATAGCTAGGGAGGCAAGACAGAGGGATACAGTACTAATTACTAATTAACGAGCTAGCAAGCTAACAAGCCGTACTTTCCCCAACAGCGTTCAACTGACGAGGAGAAGTTAACGAAAGCAGAGTAAAACTAAACAACCAAAGATAGTGCAATAGATGCCATGATCACTCCTACAACAAACTCCAACATCTTCCATGATTTCGGGTTCTTAAACATTGGAGCTAAGAATCGTGCACCATAGCCAAGTAAAAAAAAGAACACGAATGAAGCCGATACTGCACCTGCACCAAACAACATTTGATTTGGTTGATATTGTGTAGAGATAGAACCCAGCAATACCACAGTATCCAGATACACATGCGGATTAAGCCAAGTAAACGCTAAGCACATGGTAACTGCTTTGGTTAAAGAGTTTTTGGTTTCGACACCGGCTTCTAAGGCATGATTTTCGGTAAATGCTGAGCGAAAGCTCAAGAATGAGTAAACCCCTAAAAAGATAGCCCCACCGTAACGAGCAAACTGCTCAATTTGTGGAAACTGATCAACGATTGCGCCAAAGCCCATCACACCAAAGCTGATCAGTAATGCATCTGAAATCGCGCAGACAGCACAAATAGCAAACACATGCTGATTCTTTAAGCCCTGTTTAAGAACGAACGCATTTTGAGAACCGATCGCGAGGATAAGCGAAAGCCCAAGAGTAAAACCTGCAAAATAAGTCGGTATCAAAGGTTAGCCTCTTAACGTAACTCAATACTCATGAACTGACTGTGCGGATCTAACACATAATTAGCAAAAGGTTCACAGTAACCAAAGCCAAATTTTTGGTACAAATTACGCGCTGGCTTAAAGTAGTCTTCCGATCCCGTTTCTAGGCTAATACGTCGATATTGGCGAGCGGTTGCCGTATCCAAAACGTGCTGCAATAGCTTGCTTGCGACACCGGACTTTCTTGCAAACTGCGAGGTTCTCATCGACTTCAGTTCAGCGTGTTGTGTATCAAGCTCTTTAATGGCGACACACCCAAGCAGTTGGCTGTTTTTCCAAGCACTGAAAAAAGTAATCTCTGGCGACTTGAGCCCATCTAGATCCAGTGCATGAACGCTTTCGACTGGCGATGTCGCATACATATCCGCTAAATGCTCTTCGAGTAGCTCAATAACCTCTCCACCCAACAAATCATCAATTTTTATTTCCATAACTCTTTAATCTG
>NZ_JBFRSN010000279.1:0-573 GCF_041473595.1 Vibrio sp. 10N.222.46.A1 | reverse complement strand
CCTGGCTCTTGCTTTTACGTGAGCGGCAATCACGACAATATTTTCCACAGATGTTGATCCTGATAGGGCAACATCACGACTTGGCTCTACTGGTTGCAGACGCTTAGAGATATCATTTTTGGGTGAGCTTTCGTGCTCCAGCGGCGAAACGCTGGTCACTGAATTTGAATTAGAGAGAGTTAGGTTTGAATTTTGTTGCGCCATGAGGATTTTCCTTTTGTTTGAGTATCACTTTTCGGAGCCGCTTGGCTGTCCGCTCTCTCAACATCGTTCTGCTTTGCAAGGGCGCGCAGCGTTCATTTACCCTTGCAAAGCAGGTTGTGGGGAGAGACGGTTAACAGCCTGCGAGCCCGTAAATGATGCGAGTGAAAGGAAATCGGCGCATAAGAAAACAAGCCTTACTCGAACTTATTCAAAGGCAGGGAGAGCAACGAGGAGGCACGACGAGCGGCAACGAGGAGGCACGACGAGCGGCAACGAGGAAGAATGACGAGGCGCAGGCGTTCAGGATTGCAGCGATATCCTTTTAGATAGGGGCTGTAGAGAGGCACATTTTGGGGCGGCACGCAGTGA
>NZ_JBFRSN010000278.1:0-2744 GCF_041473595.1 Vibrio sp. 10N.222.46.A1 | reverse complement strand
CCAAATACGTCTTGCTCTGGAAGTGTTTCAAGAGCACCAACCATTACTTCAAAACCGATGTACTCAGCACGAGTTTTAACAACTTCTAGTGTTTGAGGATGAACATCGTCGGCAACGAAGAATACTTTGCTCTTGCTTTTACCAGCACGCTTACACAGTGTCATGGCTTCGCCAGCCGCTGTCGCTTCATCAAGAAGAGACGCGTTCGCGATTTCCATACCAGTTAAGTCCATTACCATTTGTTGGTAATTCAGTAGAGCTTCAAGGCGACCTTGAGAAATCTCTGGTTGGTATGGGGTGTAAGCTGTGTACCAGCCTGGGTTCTCTAGAACGTTACGTAAAATAACGTTTGGAGTGAATGTGTTGTAATAGCCTTGGCCAATGAAAGTACGTTTAACTTGGTTTAGGTTAGCGATCTCTTTAAGAGAGGTCAGCATGTCCATTTCGCTCAGTGGCGCAGCAAGTGTCATTGGTTTTTCAAGACGGATTTGTGCAGGAACCGTTTCGTCGATCAGTGCGTCAAGGCTAGTCGCGTTGATCGCTTCAAGCATTTTTTGCTGGTCTGCTTTATTAGGGCCGTTATGACGAGCAACAAACTCGTTTTGCGTACCCAAGTCTTTCAGTAATTGGCTTTGAAGTAATTCAGTCATGATATGTTCTACTTTCTCTCTGGAGCCGTGAGCTAGCCCCTAAAATTAAGCTGCTCCAAAGAGCAGCTTTATCGTAATGAGGTTACCTATTAGTCTTCTTCTACAGAGCTTAGGTATTCTTCCGCATCTTTAAGGTTGTTTAGTTCAGACGCATCAGACATCTTCACTTTAACAATCCAACCACCTTCATAAGGTTCTTCGTTGATTAGCTCTGGGCTATCTTCTAATTCTTCGTTGATTTCTACAATTTCGCCAGAGATTGGTGCGTAGATATCAGAAGCTGCTTTTACTGATTCAACCAGAGAGAAGCTTTCGCCAGCTTCAATTTCGTCTTCAGTGTCTGGCAGGTCAACAAACACAACGTCACCTAGTAGCTCTTGAGCGTGCTCAGAAATACCAATAGTTACAGTACCGTCACCGTTGTCTTTAACCCACTCGTGGCTGTCTGCAAACTTTAGTGTATTGTCCATTGCTTATTCTCCAAAAATTTATGAGGTTTTAATTTAAATCTAAAAATTGGTTTAACGGTAAAGAGGGAAGCGTTTGCAAAGCTCTTTAACTTGCTTGCGAACACGTTGCTCAACTTCAGCATTGCCTTCAGGGCTTTCAACTAAGCCATCAAGTACATCGCCGATCCATTCACCGATAAGTTTGAATTCTTCAGTGCCAAAACCACGACTGGTTCCAGCTGGCGTGCCTAAACGGATACCAGAAGTAATCATAGGCTTCTCTGTATCGAATGGTATGCCATTTTTGTTACATGTGATCCCTGCACGCTCTAATGCTTCTTCAGTTACGTTACCTTTCAAGCCTTTAGGGCGAAGGTCAACCAGCATTAGATGTGTGTCTGTACCGCCAGTCACAATGTCACAACCGCGAGTTTGCAACACTTCAGCAAGAACTTTTGCGTTGTCGATCACTGAATCAATATAAGTATTAAATTCTGGGCCAAGTGCTTCGCCAAACGCCACTGCTTTAGCCGCGATAACGTGCATTAGTGGGCCGCCTTGAAGGCCAGGGAACACTGCAGAGTTGATCTTTTTGTTGATGTCTTCGTGGTTCGTCAGAATCATACCGCCGCGTGGGCCACGAAGTGTTTTGTGCGTTGTTGTGGTAACAACGTGTGCATGTGGTAGTGGGCTAGGGTGAGCACCTGTCGCGATAAGACCTGCGATGTGTGCCATATCGACCATTAGGAAAGCGCCAACTTCGTCAGCAATTTCGCGGAACTTAGCGAAATCAATAACGCGTGGGATAGCACTACCACCTGCAATAATCATTTTAGGTTGACTTTCGACAGCTAAAGCGCGAACTGCTTCGTAATCGATTTCAAGTGTGTCGCGGTCTACGCCATATTGAACTGCGTTGAACCACTTACCAGACATTGCAGGACGTGCACCGTGTGTGAGGTGACCACCAGCATCTAAAGACATACCAAGGATTGTATCGCCGGGTTGAAGTAGGGCAAGTTTTACTGCACCGTTTGCTTGAGCGCCAGAGTGAGGCTGCACGTTTACGTATTCACATTTAAACAGCTGTTTAGCACGTTCAATTGCGATAGCTTCAACGGTATCTACGTGCTCACAACCACCGTAGTAGCGACGGCCTGGGTAGCCTTCTGCGTATTTGTTGGTTAGGCAAGTGCCTTGAGCTTGCATTACTGCTTTAGAAACGATGTTCTCAGAAGCAATAAGTTCGATTTGTTCGTTTTGACGAGTGTTCTCTGCTTGGATTCCAGCAAATACGGCGTCGTCAGTACCTGATAGGTTCGTAGAGAAAAAACTGTCTAAGCTGTGGTTTTGGTAAGCGTTCATTGTCGAGACCTTTCATTAAGCTAATGGTGATTGTTTTTATAGTCCATTAGGTCTTACGTTGATTTCTGCATCGGTATCGTTTGCGCTATATAGGTACAGACATACGTTGATTGCGTATTAAATATACTCTTACAGCATCTAAGCGATCGTTGTAGGGTCAATGCAGCACGAATTGGTTCCCAAAAAATCGGGTAAAAAACAGCTCTCACAAATGTTAAATCTATCATTTGCGGCAAGCCGAAGTAGCATCTCTTCATCTAACAAGTCGATAACATAGCTC
>NZ_JBFRSN010000277.1:0-7194 GCF_041473595.1 Vibrio sp. 10N.222.46.A1 | reverse complement strand
ATATTGCCCGCACTAATAGCGGGCATTTTTGTATTATGTTTTTTGGATGTTTGGTTAGGGAGAAGCGTTTTGGAACTAAGTTCGATTTCAAAGCAAAAACAAATATATACCCAACTATCACAGGCTTGCTTCACAGACCCATTTGCGTTTTTAGGGCCATACTTACCTTCTGAACAAGGTTCATTACGAGTGTGGATTCCTGGGGCAGATAAAGTCGAGTTGATTGTTGGAAAGGAACCTCGTATTAAGTTAGCGCGAGAGGGTGAAAGTGGTTTCATTCTTAAGCAAGAAAGAGACTTACGTTTTACTCACTACAAGCTTGCGGTTGATTGGAATGGAGTAGAGCAGATCATCGATGATCCATACCAATACCATGATCTGTACGCGAGTTATGAGGATCTTCATACACCTAAAGATATGTATCATCACATGGGGGCTCAGTTTATTACGCTAGAGCGTGATGGACAGACGATTTCAGGCACGCGTTTCTTGGTGTACGCACCGCATGCAACAGCGGCTAGCTTGGTGGGTAACTTCAACGCTTGGGATGGTCGTCGCCACCCAATGCAGCGTCTAGATTATGGTATGTGGGGCTTATTTATTCCTGATCTGGAAGAAGGCGCACAATACAAGTTTGAATTAAAAGGGCCTGATGGCGAAGGCTTGCCACATAAAGCTGACCCATGGGGTTTCTATTCTGAGCAGTACCCATCATTTTCATCTGTGACTTACGATCACGCTCGTTACCAGTGGCAAGATTCTCAATGGCAGAATCGCCCGGTAACGCAAAAGCGCAAAGAAGCCCTTTCATTCTATGAATTGCATGCCGGCTCTTGGAAGCGCAATGCTGAAGGTGAATTCCTAAACTACCGTGAGCTAGCGGCAGAGCTAATCCCATATCTAACGGATCTCGGTTACACACACGTAGAGTTGATGCCGGTTTCAGAGCACCCGTTTTACGGCTCTTGGGGTTATCAGCCAATAGGCTTGTTCGCACCAACGAGTCGTTTTGGGTCTCCAGATGATTTCAAATTCTTCGTCGACCAATGTCACCAAGCCGGTTTAGGCGTTGTTCTGGACTGGGTTCCTGCACACTTTCCAAGTGATGATCACGGTTTAGCTAACTTTGATGGAACGCCTTTGTTCCATGACCCAGATCCACGCCGTGGTTGGCACCAAGATTGGAACTCGTACATTTACGACTTAGGTAAAGAGCATGTTCGTCGCTTCTTAGTAGCAAATGCATTGTACTGGTTCGAACAATTCCATATCGATGGCATTCGTGTTGATGCGGTTGCTTCGATGTTGTACCTCGATTACTCGCGTAGCCATGATCAATGGATTCCGAATGTAGACGGCGGCAATGAAAATTACGACGCCATCGCGACCCTTAAGTGGATGAACGAAGAAGTTTATAAACACTTCCCTAACGCGATGACAATTGCTGAAGAATCGACGGCTTTCCCGGGTGTTTCAGCACCAACCTTTATGGGCGGTTTAGGCTTCGGTTTTAAGTGGAACATGGGTTGGATGCACGATAGCTTGTCTTACATTCAAGAAGATCCAATCAACCGTAAATATCACCACGATACGATTACCTTCCCGTTGGTTTATGCTCACAGCGAAAACTACGTATTGTCTCTGTCTCACGATGAGGTGGTTTACGGTAAAGGCTCTATCCACAACAAGATGCCGGGTGATGAGTGGCAGCAAACGGCTAACCTACGCGCTTACATGGGTTACATGTATGCACAACCGGGTAAAAAGCTGAACTTCATGGGCGCTGAATTCGGTCAAACGGCTGAATGGAATCATGATGATCAACTGCAGTGGTTCTTGTTGGAATATGAACGCCACCAAGGTGTTCAACGCTTAACGAAAGATTTGAACAATCTATACCGCTCTGAGGCGGCAATGCACGATCTTGATTTCGACCCGAAAGGTTTTGAATGGCGTCTACAAGATTCTGCTGAAGCAAGTATCTTAGCTCATGAACGTATTAGTGAGTCGGGTGAACGAGTATTGGTTGTTTCTAACTTTACGCCTGTTCCTCATGAGCGTTTCCGTCTAGGTGTTCCAGCCCAAGGCCAGTACTCGCTATTGCTGAATACTGACTCGGCTGATTACGCAGGCAGCGGTTTTGAAGTGAAGCAGGTTGCTAAGGTTGAATTAGTAGCAAGCGAAGGTTTGGAGACGTCGATTGAGCTGCGTTTACCACCACTTTCAACGGTGTTTTACAAATTAAACTAATAACAATCACAGTAAGTCAGTGCTTGGTATAAAACTCCGCTCCCCCTACAACATAGTGGTCACCCGCTCGGAAGTGGAGCAATAAAAAAGCGCATAAGTCTTATGACTTATGCGCTTTCTTTTTAAGGCTCAAACGTCTTCAATAGACGCAAGGCACTAAACCTAGATACTAGATACTAGATACTAGAGCTAAAACTAAATAAGCTTAAACAATCGGCTTTTGACCACGTTCAATCAGCTTCATCAGCACGCTGTCTGCAGATTTACCTGCCACGCCCGCTAGTTTGTCTGAAAGCTTTTTCTTCTGTACGTAGTGAATCGCTAGAACTGTTTTGTCCTTACATGCCGCTACGACTAAATCATCAGAAGTGCTAATCTCATCCACCAGCCCAAGTTCATGCGCTTGTGTACCAAACCAGTGCTCACCCGTTGCTACTTTTTCAAGATCTAGCGCAGGTCGGTGGTCACGGATGAAATCTTTAAACAAACCATGAGTTTCCTCTAGCTCTTCTTTAAACTTCTCGCGTGCTTTATCACTGTTCTCACCAAACATAGTAAGCGTGCGTTTGTACTCACCTGCCGTTAGCTGTTCGAATTCAATGTCGTGCTTTTTAAGCAGTTTGTTGAAGTTTGGCAGTTGAGCGATAACACCAATAGAACCAACAATAGCAAACGGTGCAGATACGATTTTGTCTGCGATACATGCCATCATGTAACCGCCACTTGCTGCGACTTTATCTACCGAGATAGTCAGAGGCAGACCTGCCGCTTTGATACGGTCAAGTTGAGAAGACGCCAGACCATAGCCGTGAACCATACCACCGCCAGACTCAAGCTTAAGCAATACTTCATCACCTTCACGAGCAACAGCCAGAACCGCCGTTACCTCTTCACGTAATGAAGCCACTTCTTTCGCATCAATGCTGCCATTAAAATCAAGAACGAATAGGTGTGGTTCACGCTTGCTATCAAGCTCACCCTCTTTCGCTGCTTTCTTCACTTCTTTGCCACGTGATTTTACTTTTTCTTTTTCCGCTTTCTTTTCTGCTTTATCACGTGCTTTGATGAAAGCATCATCATGCAAATGGTGCTCTAGTTGTTCAATCGTTTGTTTGTGATGCTCAGATAGGTTCGTGATTTCCAGCTCACCTTTAATTGCGCTTGATTTTCCACCCACAGATTTAGCTATCACTAAAATTGCAATGATGGCGATTACAACGGTCGCAATCTTGGCTAAAAACAAGCCGTAGTCCAACAAAAATTCCAATGTCATATCCCCTATTGTATGAATTAGTGTATTGTAACCATCTTGTCACGATTACCAAGAATTTCTCATCATTCCTGCGGTTATCTGTGTGATTAAACATCAATGGAATGACGAACATAATAAAAGAAAGAAGGATAAGCACAGTGGATTACCCAATCTCTACAGATGCCCTCAAAGATAAAGTAATTTTGGTTACAGGTGCCGGTGCTGGCATTGGTCGCCAAGCCGCGCTAAGTTTCGCTCAACATGGTGCAACTGTTATTCTGTTAGGCCGCAATGTCAAAAACCTTGAATTAATTTACGACGAAATCGAAAGCGCTGGTTACCCACAGCCTGCGATTATCCCATTGGATTTAAAAGGCGCGACAAAACAGAACTACATCGACATGGCTGAAACCATTGAATCACAGTTCGGTCGTTTAGATGGTCTACTGCATAACGCAGGTGTGCTTGGCACGTTAAGTCCATTCGATCAAATCGATGAAGAAACGTTTGATGGCGTCATGCAAATCAACGTTAAAGCTGAATTTCTAATGACTCAAGCATTACTGCCTGTCATTAAGAAAGCGGAAGCGGGTCGTATTGTCTTTACCTCTTCAACGGTTGGTCACTCTGGTCGTGCGTTCTGGGGCACTTACGCGATTTCAAAGTTTGCTACAGAAGGCATGATGCAGATCTTAGCCGATGAGCTTGAAGGTACCGATATCCGTGTTAATGCGATTAACCCAGGCGGTACTCAAACACGCATGCGTGCAAAAGCGTACCCAGGTGAAGATGCGAACAAGCTAAAAACGCCACTCGACATCATCCCGTTGTATCTACACTTAATGAACCCAAGTGTGACAGACATTCATGGCCAATGTATCGATGCTCAACCTAAGTAACTGATATCATTAATCAATAGTAAAAAGTCGCTTCCATAGCGGCTTTT
Source organism: Vibrio sp. 10N.222.46.A1 (assembly GCF_041473595.1). Taxonomy (NCBI): domain Bacteria; kingdom Pseudomonadati; phylum Pseudomonadota; class Gammaproteobacteria; order Vibrionales; family Vibrionaceae; genus Vibrio; species Vibrio sp. 10N.222.46.A1. Next base: position 2,746 of record NZ_JBFRSN010000277.1, on the reverse strand, counting down.
TTTGTATCTAAATCAATCAACTAACACTTACTTCCGCTAATTTTCATCATTTCTCTTTGCATCTTTTTCATTGTTAAATATACTGTATAAATATACAGGTATTTAATTATGCATGAACTAATAAAAAACTTACAAGACCGCCAGCTAATCTGGACAGGGTTACAATCAACAGCGCAAGGAAGTACTACTTCAACAGGCTATCCTCAACTGGATAAACAGCTTGATGGTGGCTTTCCGACGCATGGTGTTATTGAGGTTGAATCGCAACAAGGGATCGGCGAACTTCGCCTGCTTACACCCTATTTAGCTCAACAAAACTCACAAAAATTGGCCATCTTCATTAACCCACCGGGGAAGATCTGTGCCGAATTTTTTAGCAGCCAAGGTATTGAGCTCGATAACATCTTGGTGATCGAGCCTCAACGCGACCTCGATGCATTATGGGCAGCCGAGCAATGCCTCAAGAGTGGTGCTTGTCACTCGGTATTGTTATGGGGAGCCGATCTCGAAATCCACCAAACCAAACGCTTACAAGCAGCAAGCGAAACGGGCAAATGCCTGCAATTTCACTTTAAAGCCACCAGCCATAATCAGTTATCCCTGCCCGTTTCTTTAAGCATGAAGCTGTCTTTTCACATCCAAGGGTTAAAGGTTGAGGTGACTAAGAGAAAAGGCAGTTGGTCGTATGGAAGTTTTATTCTGGACATGAACCAGAACTGGCCGTTACTCACAGAAAAAGTCATCGATGAAAACAACTCAATTCATGCGTTGTCTGGTAACACTGTGCTTGCTTTCCCTATTGCGAAGCAAGGCTAGCGTATGTTATGGCTTTATCTGCACTTTCCATCTCTGCAGTTGGATACCTTGTTTAATTCTGAGCTATCTAACTCCGAGAAAGTTCACTCTAATGAAGAGTTACACGAGCAACCTATTATCATCGTGGATGAAAAAGATCACCGTGTGCTGCAAGCTAACCAAGCTGCGCTGCAATCGGGAATTTCACTTGGTATGGGGCTAGGGTCTGCGGCGGCGCTGTGTCACAACTTACACGTCCACCCTTACAGTATTGAGCTAGAAAAAAGTAAGCTCAAAGAGATCGCTCAATGGGCGTATTTGGTCACTTCTGACATGGCTTTACTGCCACCCAATGGATTATTGATTAAGTCCTCTAACATGCTGTCGCTTTATGATGGGCTAGATAACTACTGGCATGAACTCAAAAGCCATTTAGAAACGCTCAATATCCAGTTCAGCTTTGCTACAGGTTATTCGCCGCTTTCTGCAATCCTTTTAGGCAAACAATCCATCAACCAAGCGACGAACAATGTTGAGCAGATGAAAGCTTGGGTTAACCAACAAGCACTGAGTTCAAGCGAACTTCCTGCTAAACAAGTTGAGCGCCTGAATCGTGTTGGTATCAATGTCGTTGAAGACTTATTGAAACTGCCTTTGCAAGATGTCGCGCGCCGCTTTGATATCGACTTGGTGAACTATGTTGGTCGTCTTAATGGGCAGTTCAAGCACCCGATTGATTTCTATCACCCACCAGAGAGTTTCCAACAATATTTGGAGCTGCTGTTTGATATTGAAAACATCCTGTTCATCGAAAAGCCTTTGCTGAAATTGTTGAATCAGCTCGAGTGTTTTTTGAGGTTACGCGACCGAGTGGCTTTCGAGTTAACGCTGACTTTGCACCTAAGGGATAAAGACGACCACCCTGTCTCTTTTTATTCCGCGCAGGGCGATTACCTTGCTGTCAAATGGGCAAACCTAACGCATCTAACCTTAGAGTCACTGAAGATAACAGCACCCGTACAGGGGCTGACTCTCTCTTTGATTCGTCATGGAGAACCGCAAGTCGCCTACCATGATCTTTTCGATGGCAATACAGGAACGCTTGCTGCGCTAGATTTGCTCTCGCTGCTTCAAGCAAAGCTCGGGCAAGCTTGTATTCAGACTCCCAAAATACTGCACGATCCAAGGCCAGAAAAGGCCAATCAGTATTCGCTCCCAACACTGAGTAAGTCTGTGGCAAAAAAGCAAACGCCCCCAGAGAGCGAGCAACAAACCATAGTTCTCAACGTCCATCAACAACGACTCCGGCCCAGTATTTTACTGCCAGAGCCCGAAGCCTTAACCGAAAGCGTCACCTTATTTCAAGGCCCTGAGCGCATTGTGTCTGGCTGGTGGGATGGTGAAAAAATCATTCGTGACTACTTTATTGCTCACAGTGAAAACGGTCGATGGTTATGGGTATTTAGAACACCAGATAAACAGTGGTTTTTGCACGGCTTATTTAGCTAACCAACAAAAGTTGAATCGCCAACCCGCACCATTTACTCAATTTAAACGCCCTTTTCAATCATGTTCACTCGCAATGGTTAAGTGAGATTACGTTATGTCTCAGCAATACTCAGAGCTATTTTGCCAAAGTAATTACTCCTTTCTAGAGGGAGCTTCGCATGCGGAAGAGCTTGTTTTACAGGCCGACTTCTTACGTTACAAAGCACTCGCGGTTACTGATGAGTGCTCAGTCGCGGGCATCGTTAAGGTTCACTCAGCAATCAAGCAACATAAACTGTCGCTCAAGCAAATTGTCGGGAGCATGTTTTGGTTAAATGAAGAGTGCCAAGTGGTTTTGCTATGCCCAAATAGAGAGGCCTATGCCGAGCTGTGTCGTATTATTACCAACGCGAGACGTCGTAGCAGCAAAGGACATTATCAGCTCTCTGAGTGGGATATCATG
>NZ_JBFRSN010000276.1:0-6353 GCF_041473595.1 Vibrio sp. 10N.222.46.A1 | reverse complement strand
ATATCACACAACTCTAGATATATTGTATTACAATTAATCTCATTCCCTTATTATGAATGCAAGTTAAGTAACACTTAAAAGATTTAAACAGATTAGGAGACACACAATGAACTCTTTCTTTATGCTAGATGAAAATCCATGGGAAGAATTGGGCGGCGGTATTAAGCGTAAAATCGTTGCTTATACTGATGATCTAATGGCTGTACACCTTTGTTTTGATAAGGGTGCGATTGGCCATCCTCACACACACGAAATTCATGACCAAATCGGTTATGTTGTTCGCGGTAGCTTTGAAGCTGAGATTGAAGGCGAGAAGAGAGTACTTAAAGAAGGCGACGCTTACTTCGCTCGTAAACACATGATGCACGGCGCCGTTGCACTAGAGCAAGACAGCATCCTTCTAGATATCTTCAACCCTGCGCGTGAAGACTTCCTAAAATAATGAATAGCGCAACCTCAGTTGCTAAGGTAAGCATATGAAATCATTAAACATCGCGGTCATTGGCGAGTGCATGGTTGAGCTACAAAAGAAACAAGACGGGCTTAAGCAAAGTTTTGGTGGCGATACACTAAATACGGCGCTTTACCTGTCACGCTTAACAAAAGAGCATGGTATCCAAACAAGCTATGTAACCGCGCTAGGCACTGACCCATTCAGTACTGACATGCTAGAAAAGTGGCAAGCTGAAGGTATTGATACAAGCTTAGTGGCTCAGCTCGATCACAAACAACCAGGGCTTTATTACATCGAGACCGATGACACTGGTGAGCGTAGCTTCCACTATTGGCGTAGTGATGCTGCAGCGAAGTTCATGTTTGATCAGCAAGACACGCCTGCTCTACTTGATAAGCTATTCTCTTTTGACGCGGTTTACCTAAGCGGTATTACACTTGCTATCTTGACAGAGAACGGACGCACGCAGCTATTCAACTTCTTAGACAAATTCAAAGCTCAAGGCGGCCAAGTATTCTTCGACAATAACTACCGTCCAAAACTTTGGGAAAGCCAACAAGAAGCGATTTCTTGGTACTTGAAAATGCTTAATTACACCGATACAGCGCTACTTACGTTCGATGACGAGCAAGAGTTGTACGGTGACGAAAGCATTGAACAGTGTATCGCACGTACGTCTGAGTCTGGTGTGAAAGAGATCATCATTAAGCGTGGCGCGAAAGACTGCCTAGTGGTTGAAAGCCAAAGCGCTCAGTACGTTGCACCCAACCCAGTAGACAACATTGTTGATACGACAGCCGCTGGCGACTCGTTCAGTGCAGGCTTCTTAGCTAAACGCTTGAGCGGTGGCAATGCGCGTGATGCAGCATTAGCAGGCCACATTGTGGCAGGGACCGTGATTCAGCATCCAGGTGCTATCATTCGTGTAGATGCGACGCCTGATTTGTCTCTATAATTACGCACTTTAACTATTAATCAAGGGTTTGCTTAGTTGAAAGCAGACCCATTATTAACGTGAGAAAGAATTCATGACTACATTAAATGAACAACTAGCAAACCTAAAAGTAATCCCTGTAATCGCTATCAACCGTGCTGAAGATGCCATCCCCCTAGGCAAAGCACTGGTTGAAAACGGCATGCCATGTGCAGAAATCACACTACGTACAGAATGTGCAATCGAAGCGATTCGCATCATGCGTAAAGAGTTCCCTGACATGCTAATCGGTTCAGGTACTGTACTGACTAACGAGCAAGTTGACGCATCTATTGAAGCTGGTGTTGATTTCATCGTAAGCCCAGGTTTCAACCCGCGCACTGTTCAATACTGTATCGATAAAGGCGTTGCTATTGTACCGGGTGTTAATAACCCGAGCCTAGTTGAGCAAGCAATGGAAATGGGCCTTCGCACGTTGAAGTTCTTCCCTGCTGAGCCTTCTGGCGGTACTGGTATGCTTAAAGCACTAACCGCTGTTTACCCTGTTAAATTCATGCCTACTGGCGGCGTAAGCTTAAAGAATGTCGATGAATACCTATCGATCCCTTCTGTACTTGCATGTGGCGGTACTTGGATGGTTCCAACTAACCTTATCGACGAAGGTAAGTGGGACGAACTAGGCAAGCTTGTTCGTGACGCAGTTGATCACGTTAACGCTTAATCTATTTTAGATTTCGTAATCAAGCCTCACTTCGGTGGGGCTTTTTGCTATCTGCCGATTATTACGCAGACTAACAGAAAATAGCGAAGTGAAAACAATAAGCTACACTTATGTACCCGTGAAAAAGTTTTCATTATTGATGTCCAAATTAACGTGAATGTCGTCGCACAACACACCAATTTGTAGCACATTTGTTACGGTTATAACTAAAATCCTATACATACCTACTCTCATAAGCACATCGCCTATATTGTAATACATATGAACCATTGAAAGGTTATTTACCTTTAACCTCTTACAAATTAAACAACCAACTAAAGCCTTAAAAAACAAACAATTAAACAAACAAACAGCAAGCCAAAAAAAATCAATGCGACCTAGATCATACTAAAGACATATTGTAGTACAAATAAACCTTTGAACGCGTTAATCTAAGCCCAGTTAATTATGATATTTAAAAGGCTGAAAAGATGACTATCGATACTTTTGTTGTTCTCGCCTACTTCTTCTTTTTAATCGCTATTGGTTGGATGTTCCGTAAGTTCACCACGTCGACTAGTGATTACTTCAGAGGGGGCGGCAAAATGTTGTGGTGGATGGTTGGTGCAACCGCCTTCATGACACAGTTTTCAGCATGGACGTTTACAGGTGCCGCAGGACGCGCGTTCAATGACGGTTTCGTTATTGTAATCCTATTCTTAGCCAATGCTTTTGGCTACTTCATGAACTATATGTACTTCGCTCCAAAGTTCCGCCAACTTCGTGTGGTAACGGCGATCGAAGCTATTCGTCAGCGCTTTGGTAAAACGTCTGAACAGTTCTTCACATGGGCAGGTATGCCTGACAGCCTTATCTCTGCGGGTATCTGGCTAAATGGTCTAGCTATCTTCGTAGCAGCGGTATTCAACATCCCAATGGAAGCAACCATTGTGGTAACGGGTATGGTTCTAGTATTGATGGCAGTAACAGGCGGCTCTTGGGCGGTTGTTGCTTCTGACTTCATGCAAATGCTTGTTATCATGGCGGTTACGATTACTTGTGCGGTTGCAGCTTACTTCCACGGTGGTGGCCTAACTAACATCGTTGCAAACTTCGACGGCGACTTCATGTTAGGTAACAACCTAAACTACATGAGCATCTTCATACTTTGGGTTGTGTTCATCTTTGTGAAGCAATTCGGTGTAATGAACAACAGCATCAACGCTTACCGTTACCTATGTGCAAAAGACAGTGAAAACGCACGTAAAGCGGCAGGCCTAGCATGTATCCTTATGGTTGTTGGTCCACTAATTTGGTTCCTACCACCATGGTACGTAAGTGCATTCATGCCTGAGTTCGCATTAGAGTACGCTTCAATGGGTGATAAAGCGGGTGATGCTGCTTACCTAGCATTCGTACAGAACGTAATGCCAGCAGGTATGGTTGGTCTTCTTATGTCAGCAATGTTCGCTGCAACGATGTCTTCTATGGATTCAGGTTTGAACCGTAACGCTGGTATCTTTGTAATGAACTTCTACAGCCCGATTCTTCGTCAAAATGCGACTCAGAAAGAGCTGGTTATTGTAAGTAAGCTAACGACTATTATGATGGGTGTTATCATCATCGCGATTGGCTTGTTCATTAACTCTCTACGTCACTTGAGCTTGTTCGATATCGTAATGAACGTAGGTGCGTTAATTGGCTTCCCAATGCTTATCCCTGTACTACTTGGTATGTGGATTCGTAAGACGCCTGACTGGGCTGGTTGGTCTACTCTCGTGGTTGGTGGTTTCGTTTCTTACATCTTCGGTATCTCGCTTCAAGCAGAAGACATCGAGCACCTATTCGGTATGGAAACAGCGCTTACTGGCCGTGAATGGAGCGACTTGAAAGTAGGTCTTAGCTTAGCTGCTCACGTAGTGTTTACTGGTGGTTACTTCATGCTAACTTCTCGCTTCTACAAAGGCCTATCGCCTGAACGTGAGAAAGAAGTTGACCAACTATTCACTAACTGGAACACACCATTAGTAGCGGAAGGTGAAGAGCAACAAAACCTAGATACTAAACAGCGTTCAATGCTTGGTAAGCTTATCAGCACAGCAGGTTTCGGTATCCTAGCAATGGCTCTGATTCCAAACGAACCAACAGGACGCTTGTTGTTCCTACTATGTGGTTCGATGGTACTAACCGTTGGTATCCTACTGGTTAATGCGGCCAAAAACCCTGCAAAAAAGCTAAATGATGGAGCGATTCTCAAATAGTATAGAGAAAGAACACTATTCGCTTAGCTGATATAACACATAAAATAATGCCCATGCTTTCCCCCGACAGCATGGGCTTTTGTTGTTTTATCGAGGCTATTGGTTTATCGGACTCATTCAGCAAGATTTAATAAAAAATAGGCCAGCATTGCTGGCCTATTTCGTTATGGTTTAGTTATTCACTTCTAATCACTAGCGCTTATCAATTGAGCGTTAACCGTGAGTCATGACATTTTGTTGCACTAGCGCATCCAGAATATCAGAAGGCATGGTGCCATTTAACGTCAGCTGAGGCGCAAGATCTTCAACCACAATCACTTGTTCTGTAGTGCCTAAGCCATCAGGGTTAATCGTAAGTTCAATATCATCCCCGTCAACCTTCGCATCAATGTGTTGCAGCAGTGTTGTTATATCTGGTGAGGCACTTTTCAGCTCAGGTAACACTTCTCTTAGATCGAGTTGGTCTCCTTCAGATAGGCTAAAGTCGGTAATCGTATCTTCGACACCATCTTCGATGTTGAACCATACAAACGAATCCATACCGTCGCCACCAGTCAGAATATCGGAACCGCCTCCACCGATGAGAGTGTCGTTACCATCACCGCCAACTAACGTATCGTCACCCGAACCACCTTCCAGACGATCATTTCCAGATCCCGCTGTCAGGTCGATATTACCAGCCCCTGCCAATAACTGAACATCGTCGGTTTCTGTAGCTAAATCGATATCAACCCCGTTAGACACAATGTTCAAGTTGAGATCTATCGAAGCCGATGTTGCAGTATCGCTGTTATCTAGCTCTTCTGAAACCGCCTCCACTTTGAGTGTGTAGCTTCCCGGCGTATCAGAAAGCCCAACCACTTTCACAGTGTCAATCGCATCCGCCGTGGCAATCCAAACTCCACCACCGACATCAGTCACTGAACCCACATCACTCGTAATTTGAGCACCAACAGGCACATCACTGATACGTAGCGTTAGCTCTTCCGTAATATCGGTCAAGGCAGCAATAATACCAACCAAAGGAACGCCGCTAGCGCTTACTGACTGGTTAGCGGTGATATTTCTGACGTAGTTAGACGCAGTATCAATCGACAAGGTCGGCGCATTCGCCACAGGAGTCACTGCGATATCATAGATAACTGGCGTGGTTTCAATGACGATACCAGAAGGGTTTCCGCTATCTTTCGCGATGACTTCCAAGCCAATGCTATTGGTTGGAGACAGGCTCGCATCCAGATAAACACCCGCAGGGCTAGTCGGTGTGTCAATTAATGCATTTAGGTCGCTCAACGTACCTACTAAGATAACCGAACCTGTGTTGTTGCCATTCACCATCACAGTTGTCACGGCAGGCAGCGACACATTTAACGTTCCGTAATCCACCGTCAAAGTGACCGTCATCAAGTCATTAGAAAATGAATCAACATAATCAGGATCACTGACATTGATGCCACTCAGCAGCTGACCCGATTCTTCATCAATAAAATCAGTGACATTGTCACCATTAACAACAGGTGTATCGTTAACACCTTGTACCACAACGCTGATTTCCGCGGTATCCGTTAAGAAATCATTTGAGCCATTGGTTGTACCGTTATCTTCTACGGTATAGGTGAATGTAACATCGCCATTGTAATCATCAGCTGCCGTGAATACCCAGTATGGGCCATTAATCGAATTGTCATCCGCCCCACCAACGTTCTCAAACTTCTGAATTTGCCCCTGACCTTGATCGATTTCGACCTTAGTTACCGTAATGGCATGCCCCTCAGGGTCTGTCGTCGCTGTAATCAGGTCTTCAGCTTTGATGATTAGCTGACCTTCTTCAAGCATGGTGCCCAAATCAATATCGGTTGCCACTGGTTGGTCATTAACTTCTGTAACTACAAGGCTGATTTCCGCACTGCCCACTTTGAAGTCCGGCGAACCGTCGGTTGTACCATCATCGATAATGGAGTAATTGAATTTGACGTCTCCATTATAATCATCAGCTGCCGTGAA
>NZ_JBFRSN010000275.1:0-908 GCF_041473595.1 Vibrio sp. 10N.222.46.A1 | reverse complement strand
GAATTGTCATCCGCCCCAGCAATGTTCTCAAACCTCTGAAGCTGACCTTGACCTTGATTTTGAGTAAGGCTGATATCTGTTACGGTAAGGTTATGATTTTCGATATCAGAGCTTGCCGTAATCAAGTCACCCTCAACAATCACGATTTGGCCATCTTCCGGAATCGAGCCCAAATCAACATTGGCCGCTATCGGAGCATCATTATATTCCGTCACTTTAATAGTGAAGGTAGTTTGATTCGTTTGAGCGGTATTCGGATCACCCGCATCAATCAAACCGTTATTACCACCGTCATCGATCGTAGCATTAATGGTCACTAACCCACCCAGATTGAGATAGTTCTGATCCGGGTCCGGTTTGAACGTAACCTCGCCATTAGTTAGCGCTGCATTGATGTCAGCTTCTTTACCTGTCATGACAAGTGAGCCATCAGCCTGCAATACAAATGTCACACCATTGGATTGAGTGCTTGGGAGTACAAACTCGCCCTGCGCACCCGGCAGTGTTTGGTCAACTTTCAGCGTCAGTACATACGGGGCATCTGGATTATCAAAGTTAGCGTCGATATCGTAGATACTAAAGTTGTTAATCGCGACCCCATTAGAGTCTTCTGTCGTTTCAAGGTTAGTCACATTGACAAAGGTCGGTTGATCGTTGATCGGATCAATCACTAAATCAACATCGAAACTCGTTGGTGTGCCTAAATACTCCGTGTTATCAGCATCTGTATCCACAGAACGAACGGTAATCTGCAGTGGACCATTAATACCCAAAGCATTACCTGTATCACTATTATGTTCGCCAGAGTTAAATACGATCTTATCTAGCGACTGAGCTGGAACATCGAGAGTCCAGAGCTGTGTAGTTGAGTCATAACTACCCAAGGTCGTTCCGTCAGGGTAGTAGAT
>NZ_JBFRSN010000274.1:0-6150 GCF_041473595.1 Vibrio sp. 10N.222.46.A1 | reverse complement strand
AAACACCTTAGTTATCATAGATGCGTTGTTTGCTATTGAGCAAAACATCCGCAATAGATTGTTTTGTTATAATTATTTCTATCTTCGTTAGTATTTAGACTGAATATTTATTTCAACACCTGATAGTCTAAGAGTTAAGGATTTTGATAAGTCATCATGAATACAGTGACTTATCACATAGATTGAAGCTTGAGATAAAACAAGCAAACCTTCGGAGCGCAGAATGTCAGAAGTATCGTCATCGAATGTTAAAGAAGTAAGCAATGGATTTGTTTCATTGGTAGGTGCAGGTCCGGGCGACCCAGACCTACTTACACTAAAAGCCGCACGAGTGATTCAACAAGCAGACGTTTTGGTTTATGACCGCTTGGTATCAAAAGATATCTTAGCGATGGCTAATCCAGAAGCTGAAATGTTGTATGTGGGTAAGAAGCTCGATCACCACTGCGTACCACAAGATCAGATCAACCAACTATTGGTGACCAAAGCACAAGAAAACAAGCACGTTGTGCGTCTAAAAGGTGGTGATTCGTTTATCTTTGGCCGTGGTGGCGAAGAGTGCGAAACGTTAGCTGAGAATGACGTGAGATTTGAAGTGATTCCTGGCATTACTGCAGCCGCAGGAGCGACCGCATATGCGGGAATTCCATTGACTCACCGTGACCACGCGCAAAGCGTACAGTTTATTACGGGTCATTTGAAGAAAGATGGCGAAGATATTGACTGGCGTTCTCTTGCTCAACACAATCACACGATCGTGTTTTACATGGGCTTGAAAGAGAGTCCGAATATTCAGAAGAATTTACTCGATAACGGTATGCGAGAAGACATGCCAGTTGCGATTATCGAAAATGGCACTCGCCAAGAACAGAAAGTGTTTAGAGGTGGGCTACGTGACCTAGCTGATCTTGCTGGCGTTGCAAAGAGCCCAGCACTGATTGTGGTTGGAAGTGTTGCTCAGCTCCATGAAAAACTGGCTTGGTTTAACAAGCCAGCTTAAGTGATTGATGATCAAGCTTAGCTGACTAAGAATCAAATACTGCAGCGGCTACTCTGTCGCTGCATTTCTTGTTGGCGCATGGGCATTTCGTCAATAATATTGGTGATTAAACTCCAGTCGGTTTTACCACTCCACCTGTGTTTCTCTTTCCCGTCTTTGCCAATCAACACGGCAGTGTGTGAACCTTTGGGTATTCCATAACTGTTAGTCACTGCATCCAAATTAAACTCTTCAACTAACCATGCAGGAACGGTGTAGCCGCTTTCGGCGATGACCATGATAACTACATCTCGCTCGTCCAATTGACAATTGTTAATCAAGACTTCATTGAGAAACTCTTTTACGATCGAATCTTCTGTTGGAGCGAAATAAATAACACTGCGGTGTGGCAGAGCCTTGGAATGAGAGTAGGCTGGGTAGGCGTGTAACGAGTTGACCGACAGAATCATAAACATAACCGTGCTTGTTATTAGAGCGTTCAGTGGTTTGGAAATTACGTTTGTTCCCGATGCCTTAGTTATCGCTGCCTTAGTTATGGCAGCGTTAGTTATTGCCGCGCAGCAACGTGTCAATACTGAGTCAAAGGTGTCGCTGCCAAGGCATGATCTGATTATTTGTCGGTACTGCATGTTCCACCTTCCTCGGTAAACTCAAACAAGCTCTAAGTTAATGGCAACTACGTTAAGCTAGCAATAGCTACGCTAAGCCAATAATAAGTACGTTAAGCATAGCCAATGAGTTCATTTTTATTAAATAAAGCGACTCGCATTTTAGAAGTGAATAGAATAGGGTATACGGAAAATCTAAAGGTATGAATTTATGGAAAACATAGCAATTTTGGTCGACGTTCAGAACGTTTACTATACAACACGCGATAAATACCGTTCTAACTTCGACTATAACCAGTTTTGGTATGTTGCCACGGAAGGACGTAACGTTGTCGAAGCCAATGCTTACGCAATCTCAAGCCAAGATCCTAAACAGCGCCAATTCCACCATATCCTTCGTGGTGTTGGTTTTAATGTGAAGCTAAAACCGTTTATTCAGCGTCGTGATGGTAGCGCCAAAGGGGATTGGGATGTCGGTATCGCGTTAGACGCGATAGAGCTTGCGGAGACGGTTGATACGATTGTTTTGGTATCAGGAGACGGTGATTTTGAAATCTTGGTAGAGCGAATCAAAGAGCGTTTTGGAAAGCCTGTTGAAGTGTATGGCGTTCCTGGGTTAACAGCTCAAAATCTTATCGATTCTGCCTCAAAATTTGTACCGATTGAAAAAGATTTTCTTCTATAGAGGAAATCACGCACTTTATAATTGAAATCAATAATAACGATAATTAGAATGCAAACAGTTCTTATTTATCGGTGTGTGAAATGTCTCGTGTTTTAGTTGTTGATGATGATATTCAGTTGTGTGAGTTACTGGGTGAAGTGTTGGAAAATGAAGGGTATCACGTTGATACCGTTCATTGCGGTGAATCAGCTCTAGAGTTTATTCAATCAAATCCTGTTGATTTAGTCTTACTCGATGTGATGCTCCCTAATTTAAGTGGTATTCAAGTCGCAAGACGTATTTGTCAGCGTTTTGCTACTCCTATCCTTATGCTAACTGCGCTTAATGATGATGCCTCCATGCTAGATGGCTATCAAGCCGGGGCAGATCAATACATCGCTAAGCCTTTCAATGTTCCTGAGCTTTTGACCCGGATTAAGGTGATCTTACGCCGAGTTGGGTTTGAGCGACAAAGACAATCAATGGCTTCATCTAATCAAGGTTTGTGCGAGCAACTTACCCGTTTACCTTTAACCGGCACTGAAAAAGAGTTGCTCGATTATCTGATCAAAAATAATGGAATCGTTGTATCAAAATCTGACTTGCAAGTACATGTATTGAAGAAAGAACTGTGTCCATTCGACCGTAACTTAGATATGCATATCAGCAACATACGTCGAAAATTGGTGCAGGCTGGCTTATCAAAGCAACATATTAAAACTGTGCGCGGTCAAGGCTACAGCTACCTAGAGTCGGTAGGAGCATGAGTAACTGGTTTCTACGGTGCCCTGATTTCGTTATCAAGCGTAAGGATGGCTTAACGTTTCAGCTGTTCAGTTGCCTGACCGTGATTTTAGTCAGTATCCTCATCCTTCAAGGTGTCGCAGAACGAGCGCTGATGAAAGCCTTGTTGAAGGTACCTGAACCTGTCAAAGCTGAAATGTTGGATTTGGCTTATCAAGCTAATGTACTGATCGAAGAAGGGGACATGGATGAGCTTGCCGACTGGGGCAATGCCCAACGTTATTATTTATTCATTATCGATGAAAACAACCGACCTATTACCCACCGACACATGCATCCGCATTTTGAATTTAAGTTGAAGTACCTGCGTACATTAGACCATCAACTCAGTGATCGTGTGAGTAAGCCTATCTTCGGCTTGCCACTTGATAACGGCAATACACTCGTGATCCAACTGCCAGGGCAGTTTCATCCAGCAAAATCCTTTGCTCCGTATTCCTATGCGCTGAAAGCTGTGATTGCTTTGATCGTGTTATCGCTCTTTTCCATTATTATGGCGAAAAGTCTGCAGCAGCCACTCGATCGTTTAAGGGAGGCCAGTCGAAGGCTCGCACAAGGAGACTTTTCAGTGAGTGTCGTGTCTGAGTTGGATTCAACTACACGTGAATTCAATGAGCTTGCCAATGATTTTGACCATATGACCTTTGAGATTAAGTCTCTGGCTGAAAAGCAGCGTCGTTTGATTCGTGATGTATCACATGAGTTGAGGACACCGTTAGCAAGGCAGAATCTCGCATTACATTTACTACGTAGTAAGGTCGATGAAAAAAGTATGGGTTTACTCGAACGGATGGAAAGCGAAACGGAAGAGATGAATAAGCTGGTGGGTGAAATTCTTGAGTTCAGCCGCCTAGAAACCTCTCGTTATGATTCTAAGTTAACTCCAATGCATCTTGAGCAGTATTGCTCAATGCTCATTGTACAGATGCAAAATGACTTGAAACCTAATCAAACTTTGACTGGTGATTTGGAAACAGCAACATCAATGGTTAATGTTGATGAGAGGCTACTTTTGAGGGTGATCAGTAACCTTGTAGGAAATGCGATCAAATACGCAGGGGGCAATGCGGATATTGTCGTTAAGACCTACGGGCAGGTTAATGATAAGCGTTACAGTGTCATTTCTGTGGAGGATGATGGTGAAGGTATTCCAGATAACAAGATTGCAGATATCTTTGACCCGTTTACCCGCATCGAGTCAGCCAGAGATAAACAGTCTGGTGGTTACGGTCTTGGACTCGCGATCGTTAAGGAAGCTATGGGAGTGATGAATGGGCATGTTACCGCTGAGAACAGAGAAGGTGGGGGACTTAGAGTGAACCTTATGTTTCCTATCGTAGATTAAGCTTTAGGCTCAGCATTCACGCTCAGCCCCTGTAATGAGAAAATAGATGAGAGTTGAATCGTTTCGGCTCAAAGTGAACCCAATAAAAAACGCCACTGTATCAGCAGTGGCGTTTTTGTATACACGCTTTTCATTATCAGGCTAAGGCACAGCCATTAATTGCGCCTTGGCTTGAAAGTAAGAGCACCAGAGAAGCTAGATTATGCCTGTTGGCGTGCTAGCTTTACTTCTTCTTCTTTCTCACCGGCTGCTGGGTCATTGAAGCGAGCTTCGTCAAAAGATCCTTCAGATTTAGCCACAATGATAGTTACGGCACTATCACCAGTGATGTTTACGGCAGTACGGATCATGTCAAGAAGACGGTCAACACCCATGATTAATGCGATACCTTCGAGCGGCAGTCCAACTTGGTTCAATACCATCGCCAACATAACAAGACCAACACCAGGAACACCTGCAGTACCAACAGAAGCCAGTGTCGCTGTTAGGATCACCATTAGGTAATCACCCATAGTCAGGTCGATGTTGTACGCTTGTGCGATAAACGCCGTTGCAACACCCTGCATGATAGCAGTACCGTCCATGTTGACAGTTGCGCCTAGTGGAACTGTGAACGAAGCGACTTTGTTGTCTACGCCCATGCGGTTTTTAGCCGTTTCCATTGTCACTGGAATCGTTGCGTTTGAAGATGCTGTTGAGAATGCAAACATGATTGCATCTTCCATCTTACGTAGGAACGTAATTGGGCTAAGGCCTGTAAACCCTTTAAGCATCGCACTGTAAGTTACTAAACCGTGTAACAGTAGAGTACCAGCTAACACTAAGAAGTATTCCGCTAGGTTCCAAATCGCGCCCAAGCCAAGGCCTGAGAACAGTTTAGCCATCAAGAAGAACACACCGTAAGGCGCAAGGTTCATCAGAAGAGCGACAAGCTTCATGATCACTTCGTTCAAGTCGGAGAAAACCGCGGCGATACGCTCGCCAGGTTTACCCGCTGCACTGATTGCAATACCAAACAATACAGCAAATACGATAACTTGTAGCGTTTTGCCCTCAGCCATCGCCTGAATAGGGTTGGTCGGGAACATGTCGATGATGACTTGGCCCAAAGAAGGAGCATCAGCTGATTTGAAAGAGCTCGCAGCAGTAAGATCCGCACCCGCTCCAGGTTGGAACAAATTACCGATAGTCAGTGCTAGAGTGATAGCAACAGCAGTAGTACCGATATAAAGAGCAAGTGTTTTGCCACCCATACGGCCAAGAGTTGATAAATCTTTAAGAGAGCTTGTACCGCACACGAGTGAAACGAAGACGAGTGGTACAACAAGCATTTTTAAACTGGCGACAAAGATCTGTCCGCCTACTTCAAAGAGTCCGTTAACGATGTAGTTGTTAACAAATCCGCTGTCTGCAAAAAGGGATTGAATGGCAAATCCCGTTAATATGCCCACGACCATGCCGAGGATAACTCGACCAGTTAGAGACATAGGTTTCTTGGTATTCATTTAGAACACTCCTTATTATTTATAACTTTGATACCTTTCCAAAGTGAGCAGGAGATTAGCAGTCGGTTGTTTAAATCGAAAAACAAAAAATGAGTTTGGAATTACAGATGTGATCATAATCACTGATAATCGTTCAAATAAAACAAATTAAAACAAAATAATTCACCAGTCATTTACATTTATCGAGTGTTTTATACAAAAAATCGTCGTTCTGAAGGTAATAA
>NZ_JBFRSN010000273.1:0-2233 GCF_041473595.1 Vibrio sp. 10N.222.46.A1 | reverse complement strand
TTTCATAACCTTGCTACAGCTATCCCAGCTTTAAACCTTTTCATCAACCAATTTTGGGATACGCTAAATCCAATGCTACCAGACGCTAAATTAAAAGCTTCTGATGATGCAGGAAAAGCAAAGGAAATCACGGAGTTCAGAGCTAAATCTCTACTTCAGCTAGTTGGTGAATCACTGGACTCCAGTTCTCTTTACATACCTTTTCAAATGCTTGATTTTTGTTCAGGTGTAACTTTTGGGGATTACCTCACAGCCGAACGAAAAGGTAACATCGCTGAACTGAAAGAATCAGCCTTGAACGCGTTTGATCAAAGCGTTGCAGAAACACTCTTCCATTTGGCCAGTATCTATAGTGATCTGGAAATGGCAGAGAAAAACCTGGCTGAAAAGTGCCAAGCTGTTAGCGCCTCGGTGATCAGTTTCAACTTTATCAAAACCAACGTACGTGACCTGATCAAAGCGATTCATTTCCTAGTAGGAGAAAAATTCGCTCCTTGGCCTTTGGACGACAACTTCCACGTCATCCAAAGCTCAACCGAAACGCGCGAACAAAGCGATTCAATACCTTCGGCATCGGAACAGACGG
Organism: Vibrio sp. 10N.222.46.A1; assembly: GCF_041473595.1. Lineage (NCBI taxonomy): Bacteria > Pseudomonadati > Pseudomonadota > Gammaproteobacteria > Vibrionales > Vibrionaceae > Vibrio > Vibrio sp. 10N.222.46.A1. The sequence continues at coordinate 1,647 of NZ_JBFRSN010000273.1, read as the reverse complement.
TTGCCGTCAAAAATGAACCTATTTCAGCAACAGGAACAGGCCATAATTCAGAGCCAGTGAATCAAGGTAACGGGAGCGTGGTAGATAACGGTCAGGTTCAATCATCAAATGGCCACCCCTCTCAAACCCAAACTCAGACGATTGTTCAAAACGTGTCGAGTATTAACGGTATTGTTAATCGTGATCATGCGTTTCAGGAAATTAGAAAAATTGCTGAGTATTTTAAAGAGACTGAACCTCATAGCCCAATCGCCTTTTTATTGGAGCGTTCAATTCGTTGGGGTTACATGAGTTTCCCAGAACTACTCCAAGAAATGATAGGTAATGAGCAAAGTGTGATCGCTCAAATTAATCAAATGACCGGGATGGATAACCTAGACAAGTTGGACTTGTCAGGCAAGCCCGTCCCAGTAATAACTTCAGCACCAGAGTTCGCTCCGGTGTCGAAACCGACTATTGAGGAACCAACTAAAGTAACGCCAATTCCTATTAGTCCAAATAGCACAGCAGATACCAACCAAGCATCTGAATCTACTTCCAACTCATCATCAAGCAGCATGCAAGATTTTGAGTGGTAAAGCCCATTAATTGCATTAAGCAAGGAGAAACACTATGGCTTCTATTTTTATGAGAATTGAAGGTACGACACCAAAAGGTGCAGCAACGGTAGAAAAAATCGGGGGCAAAGATGGTTTCTTCGCACTCGATAGTATTTCTTGGAGCGCTGTCCGTGGTGTTGGCATCGATGTAGGTAACGCAAACAATGCTGACCAAGGCATGGTTGCTCTTGGCGAAGTTAACATTTCTCGTGGCTGTGATGGTGCGTCGCCACATCTAACTACTTTCTTGTACGCTCCGGGTCCAGAAGGTCGCACTGTTGAAATCGTTATGACAAAACCAAACCGTGAAGGTTCTGGTGCAGATCCATACCTAATTCTAACGATGAAAATGGCTCGTATGTCTAGCTACAATATGTCAGGTACAGACGGTTCACTTCCTAGCGAATCTTTCAGCCTAACCTACACTCAAATTTCTAAGGCTTACTACATTGAAGCTGACGGCGGTAAGATCGAGAAAGGCCCTGAAGTTGGCTTCGACGCGACTACAGCTAAAGTCACTTCAACTGCTAAGTAATTAATCAAGGAGAGTTAACGTGGCACTAAATTCCCAACATAAACGCGTAAGTAAGAACCGCGTAAGTATTACCTATGACGTTGAGACTAATGGCGCTGTAGAAACCAAAGAGCTCCCTTTTGTTGTTGGGGTTATTGGTGACTACTCAGGCCATAAGCAAGACAAAGAAGAAGTAGAAGACCGTACTTTCTACAACGTTGATAAAGACAACTTCGATACTGTAATGAAGCGCGTTGGCCCTGAGTTATCCCTAAAAGTAGACAACGTACTTGCAGGTGATGACAGCCAGTTTGAAGCAAGCCTTAAATTTGACTCGATGAAAGATTTCGAACCTGAAGCAATTATCGAGCAAGTTGAACCGCTAAAAAAACTAGTTGAAACCCGTAACCAACTGAAAGTGCTTCTTTCTAAAGCCGATCGTTCTCGCGACCTAGAAAAACTGCTTAAAGAAGTTCTACAAAGTGCAGACACGATTAATGCGCTTTCTGATGAGCTAGGTATAAAAGAAGAAGG
>NZ_JBFRSN010000272.1:0-4356 GCF_041473595.1 Vibrio sp. 10N.222.46.A1 | reverse complement strand
AAATGGTATTGCTGATCAAAGAAGAGCTGCATCACTTCTACCAAGTGATGGAATTGATGGTAAAAAAAGGCGTGACTTATCAACCGATCGAGGCGGGCCGCTACGCTAAGGGTTTAATCAAGCAAGTTAAGACTTACGAGCCTGATGCTCTAGTTGATAAGCTTATTATTGGTGCATTTATTGAAGCTCGCTCTTGTGAACGCTTTGCTAAACTGGCTCCTTTCTTAGAAGAAGACATGGAAAAGTTTTACGTATCTCTACTTCGTTCAGAAGCTCGTCACTATCAAGACTATCTTGAACTCGCGGAACAAATCGCAGGGAAAGATATCTCTGAGCGTATTGCTCATTTTGCGCAAGTTGAAGCAGAACTTATCACTTCAGAAGACAGCGACTTTAAGTTTCATAGTGGCGCTCCGGTTTAAGCCGTTTAGAACAAGTCTACTCCAGACCAATTCTGTATTTAGTACACCTATAAGAAGGCCAGCAAATTGCTGGCCTTCTTTATTGGAATTACGACTTAATGATAAGCTTAAGCTAGCGTGCCGTTGATTTCAGCAAGTACTGATGCAGGGTCTGCTGCTTGAGTAATTGGACGACCGATAACAAGATAGTCAGAACCTGACTCAATCGCCTTAGAAGGCGTCATGATACGCTTCTGGTCACCAACATCAGCGCCTACAGGACGAATACCTGGAGTTACTAGTTTGAACTCCTGACCAAGTGCACCTTTGAGCAAAGAAGCCTCTTGTGCAGAACATACAACACCGTCTAGGCCTGAGTTTTTAGTCAAAGACGCTAAGCGCATCACTTGTTGCTGTGGCTCTAGATCCAGACCGATACCCGCTAAGTCAGATTGCTCCATACTGGTTAGTACCGTCACACCGATTAACAATGGACGAGCTTTACCATATGGTTCCAAAATTTCACGAGAAGCCGTCATCATACGCTCGCCACCGCTCGCGTGTACGTTCACCATCCACACGCCCATCTCAGCGGCAGCACGTACCGCTTTTGAACATGTGTTCGGGATATCGTGGAACTTAAGGTCCAAAAACACAGAGAAACCACGTTTATGTAATTCACGAACAAATTCAGGGCCAAACAGAGTAAACATCTCTTTGCCAACTTTTAGGCGGCAAGATGCTGGGTCAATACGATCGACAAAGGCTAACGCATCCGCTTGGTTATCATAATCCAATGCTACAATGATTTTTTGGTCGTTCATTTCATCTCCTAACGCAGTTAACTTTCTACAAAATATTTATACCAATCAGGCCATAAATAACAGTCATAAAAATGCAGCCCGAAAGCTGCAATTAATAATTTGGTCTTAAAATGACCACAAATCTATTCACCATCAAGCCCACGAATAGGCTTGATCGTTCCCCACCCCTTACATGAAGGGCAGTGCCAATACATTGAGTGAGTTGAGAAACCACACTGACGGCATCGGTAATGAGGCTTAACCTTGAGTTGTTCACCAACCATAGATTGAAGCGTTGTTAAGCTGTCTTTGGCTCTACCTTCTTCCGCTTCCTCTAGGTGATAATCAATTAATCGATAAAAACCTTTCATGGTTGGGTTTTTAACAAGCTGCTTTGTCAGTAGCTCTTGAGCAGAGCCAACATCTTCATGGTCGGCAACGAGTTGAGCCAGCATCAACTCAGCGGAAACACCGGCTTTCTTCTGAATACACGCTTTAAGGAACTCGACCAACTGCGCTTCTTGTCCAAGTTTGTGGTAACACTCAGCAAGCGTTGGCAGGACTTCACTAATGAAGTCGATATCTTGCTCGAGAACTGACTCTAAATAAGTAATTGTCTTGTGATAATCTTCATTGGCTAAATAGAATTTTCCTAAAGCAATACTGGCTCGAACACATTTAGGGTCTTCTGAAAGGGCCTTCTTGAAGTGCTGAAGCGCTTTAGGGCGGTTGCCGTCGGCTTGTTCTTGCATCGCAAGCTCACACCAGAAGTGTGCAACCATCGCACGCGTCTTCATTTTCTTCTTGCTCAGCTTAACTAAGATATTCCCGTAATGAATCGCTTTATTCCACTCACGCGTTTGCTGATAAATGGCAACCAACTGCTGTAAAGCGCCTTCTTTATGATCAGGCTCTTCTACAAGCTGTTCAAAAATTTTCTCTGCGCGATCAAGAAAGCCTGAGACCGTATAGTCTTTAGCTAATTGTTGCAATGCGAGGTTTTTTTGATCGAGGGTAAGCCCAGACCGAGAGATAAGATTTTGGTGAATACGAATAGCGCGGTCGACTTCGCCTCTTGAGCGGAACAAGTTGCCCAAAGCCAAGTGAGTATCGATGGTTTCATTGTCTACTTGAAGTAACTCAATGAAGTGATCAACCGCTTTGTCAGATTGGTCTGACAGTAATAGGTTCAAACCCGTCACGTATTGGCGGGAGATCTGGTGTGATTGCTTTTGTTTTTCTTGCTGAGCATTACGATTACCCATATACCAACCATAAGCGGCTGCGATGGGCAAAAGTAAGAACAGTAACTCTAACATCAAATATGGCCTTTAAGCTTTAGTTTCAGCAGCGACCTGCTTTGATTGCTTATTGAGTTGCTTCTTCAAGCGATGAATTTTTAGTTGAGATCGCATGTGCATATTTCCAAAGACTAACCAAGCAAGAGCAAAACCTGAAACGAATACAACACCTAGCAAGCTTGACAGGTGGAAGTCACCTTGCGCTAGCAAATAATTGAAATTCACAATTGTTTGGTTTTGAGAGCCTAAAGCCAGTGCCATTAGGAAAAGTGCGATAACAGCGACTATTTTTATAATTTTCATAGTTCATCACTCATTGATTAATTAGCTGTACGATTATGCAGGAAAATTACTAATCAGACCACCATATTATGGTCATAAAAAAGCGGCATACATTATAGTATGCCGCTTTTCTTAATTCCGATAAGTAGCCTACAACCCTGAGTTTACTCGTTCGCGTAGCTCTTTACCTGGTTTGAAGTGAGGAACGTATTTACCTTCCAACTCAACCTTGTCACCAGTTTTAGGATTACGTCCAACACGAGGTTCACGGTAATGCAGAGAAAAGCTGCCAAAGCCGCGAATTTCGATTCGATCACCACTTTCTAGTGTTGAAGCCATGTGCTCTAAAATGTCTTTTACAGCGTCTTCAATTTCTTTTGCAGAAAGATGCGTTTGCTCAGCGCACAGTCTTTCAATCAATTCAGACTTAGTCATAGTTACCCTCGTTGGTTTTCTTTTTAGAAATTATAGACCTATAGGAAAAATAAGCAAAAAAAAAGGAGCCTTACGGCTCCTTTCTTGGCTAGATAGCTATAATTCTCTTAATGAGAAGCTATTATTCGCCTTTAGCAGCTTTGAATGCGTCTGCCATTGCGTTACCGAACGCGCCTTCATCAGACTTGTTCAGTGAAGCCATTGCTTCTTGCTCATCAGCTTCATCTTTAGCTTTGATAGATAGGTTGATTACGCGGTTCTTACGGTCTACACCAGTGAACTTCGCTTCAACGCTGTCGCCAACGCTTAGGATTAGAGATGCATCTTCGATACGGTCACGAGAAACTTCAGAAGCACGTAGGTAGCCTTCAACGCCTTCGATTAGCTCGATAGTAGCGCCTTTAGCGTCAACTGCAGTTACAGTACCGTTTACAAGAACACCTTTCTTGTTGTCAGCAACGTATGCGTTGAACGGGTCGTTTTCCATTTGCTTAACGCCAAGAGAAATACGCTCACGCTCTGCATCTACTGCTAGAACAACAGCAGAGATTTCGTCGCCTTTCTTGTATTCACGTACAGCTTCTTCGCCGGCAGCGTTCCAAGAAATGTCAGATAGGTGTACAAGACCGTCGATACCGCCTTCTAGACCGATGAAGATACCAAAGTCAGTGATAGACTTGATCTTACCAGTAACTTTGTCGCCCTTAGCTTGCATTTCTGCAAATGACTGCCATGGGTTAGCTTTACACTGTTTCAGACCTAGAGAGATACGACGACGTTCTTCGTCGATATCAAGAACCATAACCTCAACTTCGTCGCCAACATTAACAACTTTAGAAGGGTGGATGTTCTTGTTAGTCCAATCCATTTCAGAAACGTGTACTAGACCTTCAACGCCTTCTTCGATTTCAACGAAGCAGCCGTAGTCAGTTAGGTTTGTAACACGACCAGAAAGCTTGTGACCTTCTGGGTAACGCTTAGCGATTGCTACCCATGGATCTTCGCCTAGTTGCTTAAGACCTAGTGAAACACGAGTGCGCTCACGATCGAACTTAAGAACTTTAACTAGGATTTCGTCACCAACGTTAACGATCTCTGATGGGTGCTTAACGCGCTTCCAAGCCATATCTGTGA
>NZ_JBFRSN010000271.1:0-5803 GCF_041473595.1 Vibrio sp. 10N.222.46.A1 | reverse complement strand
CTACAGTACGTAACAAAACAGCCCACAACGAAAATTGTGGGCTGTTTTGTTTAATCCCTCGAATAGCATACCTGCATGCTCAAGCCACTGTGCTAAGATGCGCCACCAGCATACAAATGGACTAGACTGACACTAAGCAGTCCCCATTTGTTTCGCTAAGCGTAGATTCCCTACCATGAATAATTGAAAAGGCTTTAAAGCATGAGCAAGTTGACCTCAGCGGAGCGTAAAGCTCGCGACAATGAACGTTTCTCACAACGCGTAAACGACCGCAGAGAAAAAGGCGAAGACGTAGTTGCTTACGCACTGACCAACAAGAAAGCTGTAAAATTCCTGACTAAGTCGGAAAAGAAACGCTTCAATGAAGCGAAAGTCATTCGCCAAGAAGAACAGCGAGTGAAAGATCAAGAAGAGCTCAACAGAATCGAAGACTCATTCACGACCAAACAGTTCGACGACGAGTAATCTGATTTTCAAAAGCGCTGGCGCTATGCCGGCGTTTTTACTTTTTAGTACTCCTTCTTTTTTCCGTCCTGGCTTACATCACTTTCTCAAACCTCAATTCTATCGAGCAATCTTAGTCATGAGCCTCAGCATCTTGGTCTTAGATCTCAGAAAACAAGCTTTCAAAGCCTTACTATCTCGATTCAATTCAACAATCCCGAGTCCCCATGATTTTAATCACCGGATCAAGCAGCGGTTTAGGCGCAGCTTTAGCTAAGCAATATGCGAACGCATCAAACAGCCGTCAGCGCTTAATGATCACTGGCCGCAGCTCACAGCGTTTAGCTGAATTAGCGAAAAGCCTGCCAGCAGATACCGTTAGCCAAACCTGTGATCTATGTGACCCGAACTCCGTGAGCGAACTGCTTGATGCATTGCCAGAAACACCAAAACTGGTGGTTCACAGCGCTGGCAGTGGATACTTCGGTAAGATAGAACAGCAAGATCCAGCGGCGATCAGTGACATGCTCAAAAACAATATCGAGTCCTCGATATTTCTGATTCGCGAGCTGGTTCAGCGTTACAAAGATCAACCCGTCACCATTGCAGTCGTGATGTCGACCGCGGCTCAAGGCGCTAAAGCAGAAGAGTCCACCTACTGCGCAGCAAAATGGGCAGTAAAAGGCTTTATCGAATCGGTAAGGTTAGAGCTCAAAGGTCACCCGATGAAAATCGTTGCGGTTTATCCCGGCGGAATGGCGACAGAGTTTTGGGGAACCAGCGGCAAAGCAATGGATACTTCAAGCTTTATGACAGCTCAAGAAGCCGCTCAAATGCTGCAACAGGCGTTAACCAGCACTGAGCATGGATTTGTATCAGATATCACGATAAACCGCGGTTAACGGTCAAAGAGAGCGTCGAACAGGTAAACAGAGCTATTCGAGCTAATTATTTGTGAGGGTGAGCATGAAAGTGTGCGACAATGCTCGGCGTAAATTCATATTCAAGGTTTATTATGAAACTTCTAGTTCGTAACCTATCGCGCTCTACTGCTGAGCAAGACATCCGTGTTCTATTTTCTGAGTTCGGCTCAGTAAAAGAGTGCAGCCTAGTTTTAGACCAAGAAACTGGCGAATCTAAAGGCTTTGCATTTGTTGAAATGCCAGAGCACGAAGAAGCGAAAGCGGCACTAAACAAGCTAAACTTGTCAAAGCTTGGCAAAAACACGATTCGTGTAAAAGTAGCGAACTCTTAATCGAGTAAACGCTTTATAAGCCACATGGCTTAGCTTAAGCAGCATAAGCGCAGATAATAAAGCCCGTAACGATATTGCGCTGAATAAGCATAATATCGTTACGGGCTTTTTGCTGCTCACGATTCGAATACGCCTACAACCCTTCATGTTCATCAATAGCACGCCTTGCTTCTGCCATTGAACATCCTGATTCCATCACTAACTGCGCGACCGTCATCGAGGGCGTAGCGGCTAACAACGATGCCAAACACACCACAGGCTTAGGCAGCACTTTGTCGATTGCAGTTGCTATCCAATCGTCTTTTTCATGGGTTAACTTGGTTTTAAATTCAATGAGTTGATGATCTTGAGCCACCAACAGCCAGTTGCGTGAACGTCGAACTCGCTTCAACTGGCATCCACACTCAGTCGCATTCGCCATCACTTGGCTTTTATCACTCACACGATGTACAAAACTATTCAGTGGGACACTAAACATAACTCTCTGCCAACCAATCTCTACTAATCATCCAAGCGCTCTCTAACTACCACTCAGCAACTCAAAATTCTCTATCAATAAAATCATGCTTAGAATTACACAGACACAAAAAAACCGCCAGTGATGCGCTAAGCAGCCTCGCGGTTTTTCGTACTTTACAGCCTATTGATCAGAATCAGCACCAGCATCAGCATCAGCATCAGCGGCTAAGCATTTTCAATTCAACATGGATAATCAACAGCAGCTTTTTGAATTGCCACTATCGCAGCAGTTTGAACTCTCCTGACTTCCTCGCTCAAAACCCTCAATCGCATCAGCCAACGCAGTAAATGATTGCTCAATATTGTCACGCGAAGTCGCGATGTTCATTCGCATAAAATGATAACTCTCAGCGCCAAACCAGCCGCCCGGTGTTAATCCCATTTTAGCTTGTTCAAACACCACGCTCTTTAAATCTTCTTCCGAGAAACCTAACTCAGAAAAATCAAACCACACTTGGTAAGTGCCTTGCGGTTGGAAGACTTTTAACTGAGGAATTCGCTGCTCTGAAAATTCGGTAATCCACTTAACTGTGCCTTGCAGATACGCCAACATACCATCTAACCACTCTTCACCCTTTTCGAAGGCAGCAATCGTCGCAAACGTCGTCAAGGCATTACCATGGTCAAGATACATCGCCGCGACATTGGTTTTGAACGCTTCAAATAGCTCATTTTTGTTGGTGTACACATAGCCGTTTGAGATGCTGTGCATGCCAAAGGTTTTCGCCGGAGAGCCAATCAAGGTGATGACCTTGTCGTAATCAAAGCTGGTCAAGCTAGTGAAAGCGTGACCTTCAAAGATAATGTCTGAGTGGACTTCATCGCTGATGATCAGCACATCGTGGCGCTTGGCGATCTCGATGACTTGTTCAATTTCTTGCTGTGTCCACACACGACCTGTTGGGTTGTGAGGATTACAGAAAATCATCGTTTTTACTTTGTGTTCGATTATCTGCTGTTCCATACCATCGAAATCAATGCGGTAACCTTGCTCATCATTAATCAGTGGGCTGTTCACCACCTGACGATTAGCCTTGTTCACCAAGTTAGAAAACTGGTGATACGCTGGCGTATGGATTAACACACCATCACCTTCATTGGTGAATTGACGCAGTAACAACGCGATACCAGAAAGCACACCCGGCACCTGAACGAACTTATCAGCAGATAGGTTCAAGCCATGACGCATTGAATACCATTGAGAAAGCGCTTCAAACACCGCCTGCTCATGAAACTCGTAAGAGTACACACCGCGCCCAACCAAACGATTCAGCTCTTGAGTGATCGGTTCTGCTACCTGAAAATCCATATCGGCAACCCAATATGGGAATACATCGGTGGTGTTGTAAATGCTCTCTAGCATCTCTGGTTTGCTTTTGATAAACGCATGTTCACCGTAATTCGATGCACTGTTAAACGCTGTCATGGAGGGTTCCTCAAATAGTGTGTTTGGTTCTTTTGCAATCAACTGGATTGCCTGAATACCCTTAAGACGATGACAAGGCTCAAAAGACGAAGCTTCCAGAGAAATCTTGTGACTAATTTAAATTAATCTCGCATCTCGACCACAATTTCAGTCTTGACCGAGTTCGCGATAAAGCAGTTTTTGTGCGCTAAATGATGCAGTTTGTCGAGCTGTTTGGCAGTTGGCTTCTTAGTGCCTAAGAACACAATATCAGGTCGCAGAGTCACCTTAGTGATAGACGAGCGGCCAGATTCATCTTCTTCCAGCACACCAATCGCATCATCCACATAAGAGTCGATCACGTACTTCTGCTTTGCAGCAATGCCCAAAAACGTCAGCATATGGCAGCTAGAAAGTGCCGCGATAAACGCTTCTTCTGGGTCGACATTCGCTTCCACCGAAAACGGCAGTGGCACAACATGAGGAGAAGATGAAGCTGGCACAGTGATACCACCATCGAACTCCCACGTATGACCGCGACTGTATTGGTTGTCACTAAAGGCTTCATCGTCACCACGAGCCCAACGAATCACCGCACTATATTCAGACATAATCCCTTCCTCTATCCATTAGTTATCAAATAATTGGTTCTCAAACGACGAGTTATTTAGCGATCAGCAGGGTGATTGACACCATCATTAGTCACCACATCGCCAATATCAAAAGGGTTTACTCCTTCCAAACAACCGATGTTAAATCCATATTCATTGAGGCTTGAGCGGCGTTGGTGATGAGTATAGATACCGCAGTTTGAGCAGAAGTAATGCTTCGCGGTGTGGGTATTGAATTGATAAAGCTTGAGATGCTCAGCACCTTTGAGGATCTTGATACCATCCAGCGCCACAGAGCCTACAATCGCCCCTCTACGACGGCAGATAGAACAATCACAACGGCGTGGTTTTTCTATCCCGTTAGGTAAGCTGAGCTCTAATTCAACCGCACCACAATGGCAGGCTGCCTTGTGAAAAGGTTTGATAACCGTATCTCCGACCTGTTTCATGAGCACTCCTTGTTCTAGTTACTGGTTGCTGGTTACTTTTCACCCATCATATCGTGATTTGTTATTTTGGTAAAAAAATGTGTTTTCCAACAAATATATAGCGCATGTTCTCAACACATAATTTAAGCTAAATCTCGGCACCACTGACTCTACCATCATCGACACAACGATCACTGAGTCGTATTCAAACTATTTAATCTCTTTCTACAGGGCACACCTATATGAATCTCAATCTGATTAAACACTTTCTCGCAGCCTATGACTTCAAGAGTATTTCTAAGGCAGCAGAACATATGAATATGACTCAGCCATCAATGACCGCCGCGATAAAAAACTTTGAAGAGCAGAGCGGAAAGATCATGTTTTATCGCACCAGTCGTTCAATTCAGCCGACAGAAGATGCGCATTATCTTGCTGAGCAATGCCGAGAAATATTAGGTCGGCTCGACTCAGTATTTGAAGAAGAGAGAAAGCTAAAAATCTGCTGCCCAGAAGTGATCATGCAGGCACTCCCTGGCTATGAAGGCGTCTACTTTGTTGAAACTCCCGCCATCGAATACAGCATTTTGGACAAACTAAGAACCGGAGAGGTGGATATTGTTGTCGACGACATCTCTGTTACTGATCACTCCTTTATTGTCGAATCGATCGGCTCCCAAAAGCTCGCACTTGCGTGTCGTAAAGACCACCCAACGATTGGCGATACCATCTCCCTTGAGCAGTTCAAAAACGCCGAGCACATCATGCTGCGCCTAAAAGACAAAAATGTAAGCGCGCTAGAAACCCGAACTGAAGAAGCATTTGAGCGTAACGTGGTTCGAGAAGTTTCCGGTCAATCGAATCTACTGCTGAACGCTCGTAACTCTGACGCGGTGTGTATTGTCAGTGAGTCCATGTTTAATTTAGCAGAAGAGTTAGGGCTAAAAGTCCTCGAACCGCCATTTGCGTTGCGTAACTACGAAATGAAAATGATTTATCACAAACGCAGTATTCAAGATCAGCGACATGCTCAAGTTCGAGAACACATCAAAAAGCATCTAACGCCACCTTCCAAGAAATAAACAAAAACTATGCAAGTAATGAGAAGTCGCAAATAAAGACAAAATAAACCAAATTACAT
>NZ_JBFRSN010000270.1:0-3138 GCF_041473595.1 Vibrio sp. 10N.222.46.A1 | reverse complement strand
GAATTACGGGTAATGGAATACCATTTTTATAGCTCGGGCCATAAACGATATTAAATGGCACACCAAATCGCCCATTACTTTGTAAGTATTGAGTGACACTTTCACTTGGTGTTGTCCAATCGCCTTTCATCAAAACAATGTCTTCTTGTTGCAGGTGGCTGTAGACAGGATCTTGAAGAATGACGCCAATTTTGTTGGCTTTACAGGTGATACACCATTCAGCAGTCACGTCGACAAAGACTGTTTTTCCTTGCTCGACCAACTGAGGGATTTGTTTCGCATCCAGTTTCTGCCAATCAAGGTTATCGACAATTGGCGTTGCCCAGTTATCAGCAGTAACACTACCGACGATCAATGCAGCACCAAATACCAAGGTTGTGGTTGCCATGATAGGAATCAGTACCTTGCGTCCTAATTTCATGCCAATCCAAATTAACACTGAAACGACGATAAACAGTGACAACAAGATGGTTGGGAACTTGCCAACGAATGGGCTCAGCAGGTTTGTTAACCACAGACTGGTGATGAACATCATTAAGCCGAATACCAACTTAACTTTGAACATCCACGCGCCCGGTTTTGGTAGCAATTTAGTTAGGCTTGGGAATAACGCGAAGATCAACCAAGGTGCGCTCATACCAATGCCGAGTGCGATAAAGATAGCCCACAACTCTTGGTAACTTGCGCCCAGAGCATAAGCCACTGCAGTTCCTAGGAATGGAGCACTGCAAGGCGTTGCCAATAGTGTCGCAAACATGCCTTGGATGAAGTGACCTGAATGTGAGTCGTCGCCTTTGGTTGCCATCCAAGTGTTCAAGCCTGATGGAAGCCTGAATTCGAATAGACCGAGCAGGTTAACTGAGAACAGTAGGGTAATGACCAGCATGAACCCGATGAACCAAACATTTTGGAACTGGATTCCCCAACCAATCGCATTGCCACCCATTTTCAGAACGGTCATGCCTAGAGCTAGTAGCGAAAACGAAGTGATAACCCCCGCAGCAGACGCTAGGAATGAGAGTCGGATGTGGCGATTTGAAGCACCTTGGTTCTGAATGATGCTGTTTAACTTCATTCCTAATACGGGTAGAACACACGGCATGATGTTGAGGATCAAACCACCAATTAAAGCAAAGCCAAGCATGACTAGAAAGCTGTTGTTGCTTGTTTGGTAAGCTATCGGGTCTGACTCAACTTGCGCGGTCATCTCTTCGGCAAAGTTAGTATCTGAAACGGTAATACTCACTGTGCGATCCGTTAAGTTGACCTCGCCGATCCAGTTACTCACATCGAATACTGCGGTCATTGTATTGTCTGTGATGTGGACGGTTGGTGGAGAGAAGAAGTCATCAAGCACTTCTTGCCCATCAATCAATACCATCGGTTTATCCCAGCCTTCCTTACTTGTTAGCTGAGTCACCAGTTGTTGTTTACTTTTATCCCAGAACAGGCCGTTCACTGAAGTGCGGTTAGCTTCTCGTGGAGATTGGCTCATGCCTTGATTGAACAAGAACATCGCTTCTTCATCGAGCTCTAATGTTTGCGGATCAATCGGCAATTGGATGTCGTAATCGGTTAACACACAGATATTGGTGCACGACGGAAAGGTGAACGACGCCTTGAACAGTGCTGGCTTCGTGTTGTCTTTCAGTGTCAACGTAACGGGAAAGCTGACGTGTTTTTTGTAGCCTAACGTCATCACGTCGAGTTGTTCGTAGTACTTAGGGAGCGGCCAATGCCACTCTACCGACTCTATGTTTGTTGAACCAGACCAGTCCCAACTTGGCGGGATACCACCTTCGCCGGGGCTACGCCAATAGGTTTTCCAATCGCCGTCGAGAACGACATCCAGCACGGTTTGAATCTTAGAACCGTCGTCCGACTGTTCACCCGTCGACATCATTCGCATCTTGACTGGTGGATGTTCAGGCACGCTGAGCCAGCCCGTCGTCTGTGCCAAAGCAGTAAATGACGTCATAACCAAAAGGGCAGTGACTAGCGTTTTCGCGCATGTACGCATGCAGAATGCCAACGAATCGACAAACTTAGTTAGTAGTGTGTTGTACACAAATGTATCTCCAAAAAATAAATAAAAGGGTGTAGTAGCCCGGTTATTTACTCTCTAAATATACAGTGCTTTAGATGTAAGCGGTGTTTTGTAGGTCGAGAAGAGCGATGGTTATCTCTAGACAATCTCGATATGTGCGGTGATAGGCTGTACGCAACAGCAATAAACAGGATAAAAGGAATCAGCCAACCTGTTTTAGGTGTTGCGAAGGTGAGCATTTTGGAGCTTAGGCTGCACGCGCTAGAGTTTGGCGCTGACAGAGTTTTAGAAGCTTCTGAACTAAAAACGCTGGCATAGAGCTCAGACATTTTATCGAAAGATGCGCCGATTGCTTGTGGATGGCTAGTTTCTGCGCCGACAAGTATTGATTGTCCAATTAGGGAAGCTGAAGTGGTTACTTTGTTTGTAGAAAGCGCACTCGCCAGACAGATTACGATAACCAGTCCGGTAAGGAACAGCGCCCAAAGCGAATGCTTTTGTCGGCGGTTCTGTTGAGATAAGAAAAGTAATGGTGTATTCAGCAAATCAGTCAGTAGTCGAATCAGTTAGTCGTTAGTCGCTCAAGCGAGCTTGTTGAATTGTGGCTAGCTTAAATAAGTTCTCTTCGAGTCACAAGTCATGAAATTGTTAAAGTGAAACGATGCATAAACGCGATATACCGTAGATACACGATGCATAAACAACAACTCACGCGAATACGACATTGAGTTCTAGATAAAGTTCACAACAACTGGAAGTTATCGCTAATTTATCCTGTATAGAATGCTCTATTCATCATGAGGAGATACAAAAAAGCCCAACAGATCGCAGATGGACATATTGGGCTTTAACCATTGGTGCTATTGGAAAGATTTAGTGAGAACGGCGAGGACCGTTGCGCACAAGGTCTTTACCATTTTCAAAGATTTCTTTAGTGATCCAGCGAGCGAGTAAAACCTTGTGACTGCTGTTGAATACTGCAACGAAATGACGACCATCAGAATTATTGGTGGCCATACCTACGCCTTCAACGTCTTCAAGACCTAAGCCCCCTGCTTCTACTGAAATTAGGAATTGCTCTAGCTCTTCTA
>NZ_JBFRSN010000269.1:0-1590 GCF_041473595.1 Vibrio sp. 10N.222.46.A1 | reverse complement strand
GCGGCGAAGCCTCCCTTGTAAAGCAGGTTGTGGGGAGAAACGGTTAACAGCCTGCATGCTCGAAAATGATGCGAGTGAAAGAAAATCGGCGCATAAGAAAACAAGCCCTTACACGAACTTATTCGAAGACAGAGAGAACAACGAGGAGGAAACGACAAGGCGCTATGACTCTTAGGACAATAACGGGGTTCAAACAAGGCCTAGCTGCAGGGGAACCAAGGCAACGATAAGAGTCATGATTAAAGACACGTTTAAAGTGTTAGTCTTTACAAGGAGAGAAGGCCCAGAACAGGTAATAAGACGCTTCAAGTGTCATGTTCATCCGTGCTAGAAGTTAAGTCCAAACTAAGGCTCTATGAAATGTCTTAAAATAGATACAGAGCCTTAAAAGCAAATATGTATTACATAGGTAATACATATTCAATTCATTTTATTAATCAACTCAACGAGCTCTTCATCATCTATCTTGTCTCGATATAAAGCCAAAGCTCGGTACAGTTTCGCTGCAGACACATTTCTCTCTGTCTGCTCTTGCAGATTTGCTACCCAATCGGTTATCCGTTCTTTATCAGTAAGTGACATTCTAAGAGTCAGAGGAGGCACCATATAAGATGTCGTCACTTTCTTTTTGACAGTCGTAATTCCAGTCGACTTACTTGAACCTTCGTTCTTGTCAGTAGAGATAGCTGTTATAGCTCCTCGTTTTTTCAACTTGCTCATATGTATTACCTATGTATTACATCAAATTCAAAAGAAACGCAGCCAGTTTTCGGTAATCGTTATTAACAAGAGAGCCCGATTTATAAAAGCGCACAGGAGAGGAAACGGCATTAGCTTGTCCAACATGCTCAGAACGACGGACAGATACTGGTAGCAATTTATCTTGTACTACCTCCAATTCCTCATCAATGAACTCATTAATAATAGTGTTTCTTGAGTCGACCTCGTTCCTCAAGATCAGATAATTGCCTTCATCCTCCTTAATTTCATAGACAGCTTCGAGTAAAGAGCTAATGCCGTCTAATGAAAATGCACCTGAATCTACAGGGATCAAGATAAGGTCTGAAGCCTGGATTGCGTTAAGAGTCGTTAGGGATAAGTTTGGTGGAGTATCAAGAAGAATGAAATCATAGGTGTCACCTAACTTCGCTAATTGCTTTTCTAAAATTCGTTCACGATTAATCTTTGTCAGTGATGTTTCGATGACACGTGACAACTGAACATCAGCGGGAACGACATAGAGGTTTTCAATAGAGTTCCCATTAATCTGTGCAGGTTGAATTAAATCGACAATGGACACAACTTTAGGCTTATCAAACAAAGCAGCCACCGTCTCTTCAAACTTAAAATCACGTTGTCCGGTTAACGTTTTAGAGCAGTTCCCTTGAGGATCGAGGTCAATAACTAACACTTTTCGTTTTCGTGCAAGCTCAGCCCCTAAATTGACAAGAGTCGTGGTTTTTCCAACGCCACCTTTTTGGTTCGCCGCGCTGATGATCTTAGTTTTCATAATAAACACCTCATGTATTACATGTGTAATACACAATAAAAAACAAAAAGCACACTGTCAATGTATTACATATGTAATAC
>NZ_JBFRSN010000268.1:0-6804 GCF_041473595.1 Vibrio sp. 10N.222.46.A1 | reverse complement strand
AAGTGGACATCAGTCAGTGTTCAGCGGAGAATCGCCACAAAGGCAGCGCTTCGTCAGAAAGTGATGAAGTAACAATATAAAGGATTGAAATGAAAAAAATAATCGCATTATTCGCCGTGGCATTTAGCCTTGCAGGATGCAGCGCCAATGTTCAAGATTTAGCGGCCGAAGGCAATTGGCAAGAGATTGGCTATCGTGATGGTATCAAAGGCCACACTCAGCGTTCTTATTCAGATATGGCCGAGCTTGGCGGAGTCGATCAAGCTAGCTATACAGAAGGTTACCATTTAGGTGTGACGGAATATTGTAATCCGAACCATGCTTATCAAATTGGTTTATCTGGTCAGGTGTATGAAGGCGTGTGTTCTGGTACGGAAGACGCTCAACGTTTCCGTATGGAATGGCAACGTGGCTGGGATGAGTTCTCAAACGACTATTAAGCCCAAGCTAGCGATAACAAATTAAAACTAAAAAAGACCAGTACTGCATGTGTACTGGTCTTGTTGTATGTCGTTAAAGTCACTCTCTAAATGAGAAGCTACAAACAGAATTGAGATTACTGATTATTCTCGACCGCTTTTCTCAAGAAGCCATTTTGTTGATCAAGTTGAGCCTTGGCCAGTTCTAAATCTAGCCCTGTCAGAATCATTAAAATAGATAGCTTCACATCATAATCGGTGTTTTTAAGTGTCGAAACTGCAAGGGCTTTATCACATTCAGTTGCTTGGATTACGATACGAGCTGCGCGGGCAACCAGTTTTTCGTTGGTCGCCTTTACGTCGACCATCAGGTTCTGATAGCTCTTACCAATACGAATCATGCTCGCAGTGGTGAGCATATTAAGCACCAGCTTTTGTGCTGTCCCTGATTTGAGTCGTGTTGAACCAGTCAATGCTTCTGGGCCAACCACTGGGCTAATTGCGATTTGAGCAATCTCAGCAATTGGAGAGCCTGGGTTACAAGACAGCGCAACCGTCACCGCACCAATCTGATTCGCATAGTTGAGCGCACCAATCACGTAAGGTGTACGGCCACTGGCTGCAATGCCTACCACGACATCGTTTTCTGTAAATTGAATGGCTTTCAGGTCTTCAATACCGAGAGTCAGCGAGTCTTCCGCTCCCTCTTTGGCTTTTAAAATCGCTTCTGGTCCGCCAGCGATTAAGCCGATAACCATTTTGTCTGAAACACCGAAAGTCGGAGGGCACTCTGAGGCATCTAATACACCTAATCGACCACTGGTGCCTGCACCCATATAGATCAGTCGGCCACCGTTTTGAAAGGCGTGAGCGATCTTGTCAACCGCTTTCGCGATCAGTGGTAATTCGGCTTCGATCGCCAGTGGTACCTGTTTGTCTTGTTGGTTAATCTTTTCAACCACTTCGAGAGAGGTGAGTAGATCAATATCCATAGTGTCAGGGTTTCTCCCCTCCGAAACGAGGTGCGAGAGCGCTGATATGAGAGCGTCGTTACTCATAATGATCCTTAAATGGTGATTCTAAAATGATGGTTCTAAAGTTGTTTAGTCAGCACGATAGAGAACGCCTAGAGAGGCCGCTCTGCTCGCGCCAGTCACTTCTGGTAAATTGCTTGGCAGTTGATGAACATGACGTTGAGCAAGCCACGCAAAGGCCATAGCTTCCATATAATCGGCATCAACGCCTTTACTGGTGGTTGACTCAACCTCCCAGCCAGGAAGCAGTTCAGACAGTCTCTTCATCAACAGTGGATTTCTCGTACCCCCGCCACACACATAGAGCGCAGGTTGGTTACCCAAGCGATAAGTCTCCACTTCATTCGCTATCGTCAATGCAGTGTATTCACAAAGTGTGTGCTGAACATCTTCTGCCGCAAGGTCTTTAAATTCTGTTAATTGTTGCTCTAACCACGGTAGATTAAATAGCTCCCTGCCAGTGCTTTTCGGCGGCATTTGAGATAGATAAGATTCATTTAATAACTGTTCGAGCAAGGCTTGATTGAGTTGACCTTTAAGTGCGAATTGCGCATCACGGTCAAACTTCTCACCCGTGTGCGTATCAACCCAAGCGTCCATCAACATATTGCCCGGGCCTGTATCATAACCAAGAGTAGGCTGATTCGGGCGCAGTACTGAAATATTCGAGATACCACCAATATTCAAGACTACAACCGAGCTGTCTCGCGGGTGAAAAATCGTATGGTGAAACGCGGGGACTAATGGCGCACCTTGTCCGCCAAGCGCCATGTCTTTGCGTCTGAAGTCGGCAACAGTTTGAATATCTGTTTTAGCGGCAATGATATTAGCGTCACCCAACTGCATGGTAAATGGCGAAGTACCGGTTGGCTGGTGGAATACTGTTTGGCCATGGTTCCCAATCGCAGTCACAGAAGATGCAGGCGTACCTGACTTATCGAGAAGTTGCAGAACAGCATCAGCAAATAGATGACCAAGCTGGTGGTCTAGTTCGCCAATGGCAATCAAATCCGTTTTCTGACCAATACAAACTTCAAGCAGACGCGCTTTGAGATCATCAGGCATTGGGAACTCATCATGAGCGAGCAATGTGATGCGCGAATCTTCAATCGAAACTAAGGCGGTATCAACACCGTCCATACTCGTCCCCGACATCACACCGATATACAGTTCTTTACGATCCATTCCTAAGCTCTTGCACTGCATTCTTAAAGTCTTCCAAAGATTGGTTTAAAAACATTGTAAAGCAAATTTAAAGAGAATAATCTCGGGAAGTTTATGAAATTAGGTTTAATAAGGGATAAATATGGGACCGTTGTGGGTAGATGTCGCGGGCTACGAACTGACAGCTGAAGACAGAGAAATTTTAGAGCACCCAACCGTTGGTGGTCTCATCTTATTCGCTCGAAACTACCACGATAGCAAACAGCTTTCGGCGTTAAATAAAGAGATCCGCAAGGTCGCGAAACGTCCTATTTTGATTGGCGTTGACCAAGAAGGTGGCCGAGTTCAGCGCTTTCGCGATGGCTTTTCAATTATCCCTGCCGCTCAAGAATTCGCGACTAAGAATAATGGTGAGCAGTTAGCAGAACAAGCCGGTTGGTTGATGGCGGCGGAATTGATTGCCCATGATATCGATCTGAGCTTTGCGCCTGTATTAGATAAAGGTCACGACTGTAAAGCGATTGGTAGCCGAGCGTTTGGTGAAGATATTGATACCATCGTTCGCCACAGCAGTGCTTTTATTAAAGGCATGAAATCGGTTGGAATGGCGACAACAGGGAAGCACTTCCCAGGACACGGCGGTGTAATTGCTGATTCGCACTTAGAAACGCCTTACGATCCTAGAGATGATATCTTTGAAACAGACATGGCCATTTTCAAGGCGCAAATTGAAGCCGGAATATTGGATGCCATGATGCCAGCACACGTGGTTTTCTCTCACTATGATGATCAACCAGCGAGCGGCTCTGAGTATTGGTTGCAGAAAGTATTGAAGCAGCAGCTTGGATTCAAAGGCTTAGTTTTTTCTGACGACTTAACGATGGAAGGCGCGGCCATTATGGGCGGACCAGCAGACAGAGCGAAAGCAGCTTTGAATGCTGGCTGTGACATGGTGCTGATGTGTAATAAGCGAGATGCACAAATTGAGGCTCTTGATCATTTAGCGATTCAAGAGGTGCCTTTAGCCAACTCATTGCTTAAAAAGCACTGCTTTGATTTATCGACGCTTCACTCGGATAGTCGATGGAAAGAGGCCTCAGAGCAAATTAAGCGAATGTTAAACGCTGGGTGATAAATAAACACTCTATAAGTTTGAAGAAGGCGATATGAGAAATATCGCCTTTTTTGTATGTGTGAGGTGCAGTTTAAGCTGGTTTGTGTATCAGAGTGAATTAAAGAAGATGTGTAAGTTTTAATTTACAGTAAATGTTTTTTATTGTTTACACTTGCAATCGTTTTTGTAGCTGTTATTGTGTTTTTAAAGATTGTCAGCCCAAATGGAAATTGTGGGTGTAAAAATAAATATACAGGTTGAGTTATGCAGAAAAGTGAATTAAGCAATGTCAATATCATCGACGAACAGGTACTGATTACTCCTGAGGAGTTAAAAGCAAAACTGCCTTTGAGTGATAATGCTCGTCGTTTCATTCAAGAGTCTCGTCAAACTATAGCAAACATTATTCATAAGAAAGATCATCGCATGCTTGTAGTATGTGGCCCATGTTCTATCCATGATATTGAAGCTGCGAAAGAATACGCGAAACGCTTAAAAGCTTTATCTGAGCAGCTTAGCGACCAACTGTATATTGTAATGCGTGTTTACTTTGAGAAGCCTCGTACCACTGTTGGTTGGAAAGGCTTGATCAATGACCCACATCTAGATGGTACGTTCGATATTGAGCATGGTCTGCATGTTGGTCGTGAGTTACTTGTTGAACTCGCTGAGATGGAAATCCCACTAGCAACAGAAGCGCTAGATCCAATCAGCCCGCAATACCTAGCAGATACATTCAGCTGGGCAGCAATCGGCGCTCGTACGACTGAATCACAAACCCACCGCGAAATGGCGAGTGGTCTTTCAATGCCAATCGGCTTTAAGAATGGTACGGATGGCAATCTAGGTACTGCAATCAATGCAATGCAGGCGGCTTCTTCTAGCCACCGTTTCATGGGTATCAGCCGTGAAGGTCAAGTCGCACTACTAACGACGCAAGGTAACCCAAATGGTCACGTAATTTTACGTGGCGGTAAGCAGACGAACTACGATTCAGTATCGGTACACGAATGTGAGCAAGAGCTGGGTAAATCTGGCTTAGAGGCGGCACTAATGGTCGACTGTAGTCATGCGAACTCTCGTAAAGATTTCCGTCGTCAACCGCTGGTGGCTGAAGATGTCATCCATCAGATTCGTGAAGGTAATAGGTCGATTATCGGCCTGATGATTGAGAGCCATATTAACGAAGGAAACCAATCTTCAGATATACCTCTCAATGAGATGAAATACGGTGTATCTATTACCGACGCGTGTATCAATTGGGATTCAACTGAGGCACTATTGAAACGTGCACATACGGAATTAGTCCCGTTCTTAGAGAACCGCTTGAAAGGTTAGTCAGAGTTTAAATTTAAGTGCCTCATCTAATGGGGCATTTTAAGATCTGTTGCTAACGAACCTGCATCAGTGCGGGCTTTTAGATTGGCACGGGCTTATAGATGAGTAAGGAATAAAATGGCCGTTGAACTGAACGAATTACGCGACCAAATCGATGCTGTCGATAAACAAATGTTGGATTTACTGGCTCAACGACTGGCTCTAGTGGAGAAAGTCGGTGAAGTAAAAAGTGAACATGGTTTACCTATTTATGTACCGGAACGTGAAGCCGCAATGTTGGCATCTCGTCGTCAAGAAGCCGAGAAAATAGGAGTACCACCGCAGTTAATCGAAGATATTTTACGTCGTACGATGCGTGAGTCTTATGCCAGTGAAAAAGATTCTGGTTTTAAGTGCCTTAACCCAGAGTTACGTTCAGTGGTTATCGTTGGTGGTAATGGTCAGCTTGGTGGTCTGTTTGGACGTATGTTCAAGCTTTCTGGTTACGAAGTGAAAATCCTTGGCAGCCAAGATTGGGACAAAGCCGATGAGATCTTAGATAATGCTGGCCTTGTGGTTGTAACGGTTCCAATTCACCTGACAGAAGGTGTGATTGCGAAGTTGGGTAACCTACCAAGCGATTGTATTCTTTGTGATTTGACGTCGATAAAATCAAAGCCTCTACAAGCTATGTTAGACATGCACCAAGGCCCTGTGGTTGGATTACACCCAATGTTTGGTCCTGATGTTCCAAGCCTTGCGAAACAAGTGATTGTTTACAGTGATGGGCGTAGTTCTGAAAGCTATCAATGGTTGCTGAATCAATTTGGTATTTGGGGCGCGAGCCTTTGCCAGATGGATGCTGCGGAACACGATCACGGCATGACTCTGATTCAAGCTCTCCGTCACTTCACTTCTTTTGCTTACGGCTTACACCTAAGTAAAGAGAACCCGAACATTGATCAGCTTCTGAAGTTAAGCTCGCCAATCTACCGACTTGAGATTGCGATGGTTGGTCGTCTGTTTGCTCAAGACCCGAACTTGTACGGTGATATCATTCTTTCTTCAGATGAGAACATTGAGATGATTCGACGTTTCCATAGTCGTTTCGGTGAAGCATTGGAAATCTTGGATGGGAAAGATAAAGCTAAATTCGTTGATAGCTTTAATCAAGTCAGTGATTGGTTTGGCGACTACTCGCAGCAGTTCTTGCAAGAGAGCCAAAGTCTTCTAAAACAAGCACATGACTCGATTCATCGAGGCTAATTACGATTTGAAATCATAAAAAAGAGCGACCATCAGGTCGCTCTTTTTGTTTGTACTGAATGCTATGAAAGCATTTGGTCTACTGTAGGCTAAAAGCAATTAGATCATCATAGGCCAAATCAATATCCCTCAATAACCAATAACCAATAACTAGTTAGTCGTGATAGGTTTCTTACTATCTTCACTCGATACGGTGTCTATGGTCGAGCTAATGTAAGGCACGTTAGTCAGGTTGATCTGCAAGCGAACCACATTATCAATCAGTTGAACCAATGGACCCCACTTAACCTTTTTCTCTTTCTCGAACACGTAGTTGAAGTTCTCAGGTGTCCAATCCATCAAGTATTGAGGGTTCAATGAACGACCAAGAAAGCGTACCTCATAGTGCAAGTGTGGCCCGGTTGAGTTACCTGAGTTACCACAGCTCGCAATCACATCGCCTTTACTCACAAATTGACCGCTACGTACTTTGAACTTCTGTAGGTGCGCA
>NZ_JBFRSN010000267.1:0-1521 GCF_041473595.1 Vibrio sp. 10N.222.46.A1 | reverse complement strand
GATCTGTTACACTCCTCGAAATTAGCTTTAATTTGTCGGTGGTGCATTTATGTCGTTCCCAGTTCTTATATGTGATGATTCTGCATTAGCAAGGAAGCAGATGGCTCGATCACTGCCTAGTTCTCTAAATGCAGATATAACTTTTGCTGTTCATGGGCTTAATGCACTTGAAGAGTTAGCTCAAAACCAGTTTAAACTGATGTTCCTCGACTTGACCATGCCTGAGCTAGATGGCTATGGCACATTGGAAGAGATGCAACGCTTAGGTGATAACACACCTGTTGTCGTTGTTTCCGGTGACATCCAGCCAAAAGCGCAGCAGAGGGTCATGGACCTCGGTGCTAAAGCGTTTTTACAAAAACCGATCGATAAAGAAGCGTTAAAAGGCATTTTACGTGAACTTGTTGAGCCGCCAACGCAGCCTCAGGTTGTTACCCCTACCGCTTTAGATCTTCCAATACTACGCAGACGCGATATCTACATGGAAGTGGCGAACGTAGCAATCGGCCGCGCCGCCGATGCACTGGCGCGCCATTTTGATGTATTTGTCCATTTACCACTACCGAACGTGAATATTTTGGAAGTGAGTGAATTGCACATGGCACTTCGCGACTTAGCAGACAACGACCAAGTGTCGGGTGTTTGCCAAGGCTTTAGTGGAGAAGGTATTGCAGGTGAAGCGTTAGTCTTGCTGAGTGATTCCAGTGTGAGCGATCTTAAAAAGCTCATGAAGGTGCCAACAGAAAGCGAACAGTTAGAAGAATTAGAGCTGTTGATGGATGTATCTAATATCCTTGTGGGTTCATTCCTGAATGGGTTAGGTGAGCAGTCAGAAGTTCGTTTCTTCCAGAGCTCTCCGGTGTTGCTGGGTCAACACATCTCAATCGATTCCGTTATTGAAAATACCGGCGGCTCATTCAAGAAAACGATGACTTTCGAAGTCAGCTATAACATAGACGGCACTTCAATCCGTTGTGACCTTCTATTCATGTTTGTTGATGAATCTTTGCCACTTCTAGATAATAAATTGGCCTACCTAATGGAGGAGTTTTAATATGTTGAATCTTCCTGCTGAATTTGAACAGTTCCACTGGATGGTGGACATGGTTCAGAACGTCGACATGGGGCTGGTGGTTATTAATCGCGATTTTGAGGTGCAAGTTTGGAATGGCTTCATGACTCACCATAGCGGTAAGCAATCACATGATGCTATCGGTAAGTCGATCTTTGAGTTATTCCCTGAAATCCCAGAAGAGTGGTTTAGGCTGAAAACCAAGCCAGTCTATGATTTAGGTTGTCGCAGCTTTATTACATGGCCACAAAGACCTTACCTGTTCAAGTGCCGTAATGTTCGCCCTGTTACTCAACAAGCTGATTTCATGTACCAGAACGTGACGCTAAACCCGATGCGTTCGCCTACTGGACAAATCACGTCATTGTTCTTGTCGATTCAAGATGCGACTGCAGAAGCGTTAAGCGCTCAAAAGAATTAGCACCTGTCTTAATTCGAGACTCATAGCT
>NZ_JBFRSN010000266.1:0-2183 GCF_041473595.1 Vibrio sp. 10N.222.46.A1 | reverse complement strand
GCCTTATGCTGGCTGTTTTTTATTCACACTTACTCTACTATCTATTTCTAATAATTATTTGTATTTAACTGCATCTTTTCAAAGGAATAATATGAAAGAGCTCATCATTCATACCATTACTGTGTTCATGGGCTTTTTTGCCATCATGAACCCAATCGCTAATACGCCAATTTTTCTTGGATTAACCGGTGACAATGACAGGGAAACCGTTAAATCTATCGCTTTCCGTTCAGTGTTTATCGCATTCATCATCGTCAGTACTTTTGCACTCTCTGGCAAACTGATCTTTGACCTATTTGGTATCACACTTTACGCACTTCGCATCACAGGCGGCATTTTGGTCTTTTTGATTGGCTTCCACATGCTGCAAGGCGATTCAACACACGCCAAAGCAAAAGAGAAAGTGAACTCAGACGCCCAGAAAGACGCAGCTCTAAGTATCGCCGTCTCACCACTTGCAATGCCAATTCTCGCTGGCCCCGGCACCATTGCCACTGCGATGAACTTTGCCAGTACCGAGGGGGTCTATGAAACCATCATAACCATCGTCGCTTTCGGCCTACTATGTACCCTAACCTATGTCTTATTTGTATTCGGCGAGCGATTTGTTAAAGCTGTCGGACCAAGTGCATTGAACGTGATAACCCGAATGATGGGTTTAATACTCGCCGTTATCGGTATGCAGATGTTGATTGAAGGGATTGAGCAGGCTTATAAAGCGCTATTTATCTAAAGAGTGTTGTTCATTTAAAGAACGTTGGTTATCTAACTTTGATATCAAATTTTGTTGAATTGCATCATTTTCTCATTGCAGAAAACTATCTCCAGAAAGACAAGCAATATCATTTTACAGACTTTATCCCGATGCGCCCTTTCATAACGAGGGCGCTCTCTTTATGATGAACGCAATTAAATTAACTTTGCTAACGGCAGCGCTTGTTATTCGAGCCGCTGTTATGAAATAGCAAAATCAAGACTCAACACATGGAGATTCAACATGGCTTACTTTTCACTAGCCTTCGGTACGGCAACCAAAAACCGCGACAATAAAATCATTGAAGCGTTCTTCCCTAACCCACTTCTAAACCCAAGCGACGCTCTTGTTGCGGCTGTTGGTGAAGTTGCAGGTTACACTGAAGGCAACCAAGCTATCGAAATCTCTGCAGCACAAAGCGCAGAACTCGCGAAAGCATTCGCAGCAAACGACGATGCAGCAAACGCATCTTTCGCAGAAAAAGCAGCAGCATCTGAGCAACCTCTTGTTCTTGTTGTTCTTGCGACTGACGAGAAGCCAGCATCAGTTGCTGAAGGCTTCCTTAAGCTGCAACTGATCTCTAACCGCCTAGTTCAACCACACGGTACGGTACTAGATGGTATCTTCGGTCTACTGCACAACATCGCATGGACTAACGAAGGCCCTATCGATCTTCCTGAGCTGGCTGAGCGTCAAATCGAAGCTCGCCTAGCGGGTCGTGCTCTGTCTGTAGATTGCGTAGACAAGTTCCCTAAAATGGTGGACTACGTAGTACCAACAGGCATTCGTATTGCTGACACTTCTCGTGTTCGTCTTGGCGCACACGTAGGCGAAGGCACAACAGTAATGCACGAAGGTTTCATCAACTTCAATGCTGGTACAACTGGCGTAAGCATGGTTGAAGGTCGTATCTCTGCAGGTGTGGTTGTAGGTAACGGTTCTGATATCGGCGGCGGCGCTTCTATCATGGGTACTCTGTCGGGTGGCGGTACTATGGTTATCTCTATCGGCGAAAACTGCCTACTAGGCGCAAATGCGGGTCTTGGTTTCCCAATGGGCGACCGTTGTACGGTTGAGTCAGGTCTTTACGTGACTGCGGGTACTAAGGTTCGCATGTTAGATAAAGAAGGCAACGAAGTAGAAATCATTAAAGCTCGTGACCTTGCTGGCGTTTCTGATCTTCTGTTCCGTCGTAACTCGATTACTGGCCAAATTGAATGTCTAGCGAACAAGTCAGCTGTTGAACTGAACAGCGAGCTACACAGCAACAACTAATCTACGCACTAGATGCTAAATTACTAGATACTAAAAAACACGAAGCCGCTGGAGGTAAATCCAGCGGCTTTTCTTTTATCTATATAAAACGGAAAGCGTTACACTTTCTCGGCAGCTAACTGCTCAAGCGCTTGAATAGAGGTTTCTGATACTA
>NZ_JBFRSN010000265.1:0-22010 GCF_041473595.1 Vibrio sp. 10N.222.46.A1 | reverse complement strand
ATCACGGTGTCTGGCGTGGCTTTTTTTACCCAATGGGTGAGGGTTTGTTTCCACTCTTGTTCTGAATGCACCCATTTCGGGTTGTTGACCATCACGTTGCCCGGGCACAGTGGGTAACCCAATTGTTGAAGGGTGTGGGTGAGGTCGTTCATGGCACTTTGGCATTGATGCCACTCCAAGCCATCTTGAATTATTAGCGCGTTGTCTTGATCGGTTTTGAGGATTTGTTCTCCACGGCCTTCGGAGCCCAACACGATGAGGCAGCAATGATTATGCAGTGCGGGTGGGATAACCAACTCAAACGCTTTCTCTATTATCTGTTCATTAACGGCTGAAATTAGCTCCATGATGAAGCGCGTGCGAATGCCGTTACTGAGTAGGCTTTCGACCAGTTGACGTTGTTTGTTGGAGGCTAATGCGAGCTCTTCAATGCTGGTGGATCGCGCAATACGCAAAGTGAGCACGTGAGAGTGAGTGGAGAATGCACTGAGGATTTGTGTCATATCCACCATGCCGACAGCATCTAGACCGTCACAAACCATCAACCTTTTTACCCGGTTTCTGGTCATGGTAATCATGGCATTAAATAAGAAATCCCCTTGGTTTACGTGCATCACTGGAAATGTTGCAATCTCGCCAACGGGCGCGTCCTGTGGGAAGTTATCGAGCATTACAGCGTGCAATAAATTGGTTCGTGTGACGATCCCATACGGTAAGGAGCCTGAACCAAAATCTTTTATGCCTTTGTCGTCTAAATGCACCAGCGCCGAGTCTAAGCCTTGCTCTTTTAGGATTTGAGTGACTTGGTTGATGGGTTGCCCTGGCTCAAGAATCAGTGGTGGGTGATAAATAGAGTCATCCACTTTGGTCAATATAAACTCGGCAAGGTTTTGTTGCTGCTGAGCGGCCTCAATCAGAGCTTTCCGTGTCGACAGGTTACTATCAAAGTAGGCGGCAAATTGACCATTGGCGTGATAAAGATCGAGAAAAACATCGGTAGGCAGTAGGTAGCTTAAGGTGTCTTCGAGTGCGATATATTGATGTTTGGTGTGAGGTTCAAACTGGCTGCGCACATCAAAAATATCGTCATTGGCGTAATGTGCGTAAATCTCACCATCACTGCTCGCGCGCTCTTCAACGGCTCCTTTGATCAGGATATGCAGGTGTCTGCTCGGCCTATCTGCTTCCAGTATCACTTCTTGAGAGCGGTAATACACCACGTCTAATGAAGAGCGAAGCTTCAATTGTTCCGTATCGGACAGGCTATCGAAGGGTGGGTGCTGCATATT
The DNA here is from genome assembly GCF_041473595.1 of Vibrio sp. 10N.222.46.A1. Lineage (NCBI taxonomy): Bacteria > Pseudomonadati > Pseudomonadota > Gammaproteobacteria > Vibrionales > Vibrionaceae > Vibrio > Vibrio sp. 10N.222.46.A1. Next base: position 20,721 of record NZ_JBFRSN010000265.1, on the reverse strand, counting down.
AAATTTTTCAGGCATAAGCATCACAAGAAGTGGGAGTCTTTAATCAGTCTGACAAAATACCAGCGAAGCTCCAGACGACTTTAGTCTAAATGCAGACTAGATATCGATGAACGTGATATAGCTTGGTGATAAGTGATAAGTGATAAGTGATAAGTGATATCTAGGCTAATTGAATATAGGAATGCTATCCCAGTAATAATTCCCTTTTTCATCCTACTCTAGATAGGCATAATTGGAGCCGCCTTTTTCCGCACACTTTATAGGTTATTTATGTTTAGCCCCTCTCCTTACGGATGGATATCTCAGTATTTTCTTGGTTTCTTTTTTGCGTATGGTGTGTACTTGCCATTTTGGGCGTTGTGGTTTGAAGACCAAGGCGTTTCTGCAGGGGACATCGGTGTATTGATTGGTATTGGTTTTGCGACTCGCTGTGTTGCTAACCTTGTGATTACGCCGCGCATCCATAACGTAGAGAATCTTTTGCCCGCTCTGCGCTGGTTGAGCTTCGCCTCATTGTTATTTGTTGGTTTCCACTTCTTTACTGGAGGCAGTTTTCTATTGATGCTGTTGGCAACAGTATTGTTTAACCTGTGTTGTGGGCCGGTTATCCCTCTTTCTGACGCAATGGCTAACCATTACAGTCGTCTTAAGATGCTTGACTATGGACGCACTCGTTTATGGGGTTCGATTGCTTTTATTGCGGGTTCAACCGTGGTGGGTTATTTAGTCGCACAGTTCGGCACTGATATGATTTTGTATACAGCGCTTGTTGGTGTGCTGTTGTCGTTAGTGTTGGCGATGAGAAACCCTAACGTGATGCCAGTAACGCAATCTGAGAAACAAGCAGTGCGACCAAAATTAGGTGAGTTACTGCGTGAGTCGTCTGTGGTTAAATTTTTGGCCTTGATGGCGTTGCTGCAAGGTAGCCATGCGGCTTACTACAGTTTTAGTGCGATTTACTGGAAAGAAGCCGGTCACTCAGAAGCGATTATTGGTTATTTATGGAGCCTAGGCGTTGTTGCTGAGGTGGCTGTGTTTGCTCTCAGTAAGCGCTTATTCTCTGGCTGGTCAATGCGTACTCTATTCGTGGTAGCTGCAATCGGTGTGATGGCTCGTTGGGGGATTACCGCATCAACAACGGCGATTTTCGCCTTGGTTATGGTGCAAATGCTGCATGGTGTGACGTTTGCTATGGCGCATATCGCAGCCATTCAATACATTCAATCAGAAGAACAGAATAAAATGGTCGCGCTGCAAGCTCTGTATAACGCGATCCCATTGGGGGCTGTTATCGCACTAATGACGACCTTAAGTGGTTGGGGCTATGAGCTTTGGGGGGCAAACATCTTCTGGGGTATGGCCGCGATGGGGGCTCTTGCTCTGTTCATTAAGTTGGACGAGAGAAGTTCAGTGGTTGAGATTAATCAATCAGGTTCGGAACAATTAGAATCTAACAGCAAATGCTGATAATTAGAGTCTGAAGCACAGAATTTAAGCGATTCGATTGAGTTAATGACCCATCCTTAGTTAAATGAAACCTCTCCCTTATGGAGAGGTTTTTTTATGGATGAAAAAGGGTTTTTAATGCAAGGATGGATAGTAATTCCAGTCTCTTTAGCCTATTTGGGCGTGTTATTTCTGATCGCTTGGTATGGAGACAGGCAGGTTCGCTGGCTATCGCGTTGGCGCCCATGGATCTATAGTCTTTCGATTGCAGTGTATTGTACCTCTTGGACTTTCTATGGAACGGTCGGACAGGCGAGCAATAACCCATGGTCCTTTTTACCCATCTATCTCGCCCCCATTCTGGTCTTTACACTCGGGTGGCGGATCTTGGCGCGGTTGATCCTGATTGCAAAGCGTGAACACATCACTTCAATTGCCGACTTTATCGCGGCTCGTTATGGAAAATCTCAGGGCTTGGCTGTTGCCGTCACCGTGATTGCCGTGGTCGGTATTCTTCCTTATATCGCGCTACAGCTGCGTGGTATTACGATGGGGCTAGATATTGTTGCGCCAAACCTAGCGTCTGATTTCGGTTATCAGGATTATCACGTCTCTTGGTTTGTGGTCGGTGCTTTGGCCATTTTTACCATGCTGTTTGGTACAAGACACATTGATAACACAGAACATCACCGTGGCATGATGATGGCGGTGGCGTTTGAATCTATCGTTAAGCTTGCAGCATTCTTGATTGTTGGCCTGTTTATTATCTACCTGGCGATGAGCAGTGACAAAATTGACTTGTTTGATGTGGCGGCTTCCACCTACGAATCGCCTAATATTCCGACCTTAATTATTCATACCGTTTTGACCATGTTGGCGATTGTCTGTCTGCCGCGTCAATTCCACACCATGGTGGTTGAGAACGAACGTCCTCAAGATTTGCATACCGCTCGCTGGTTGTTTCCTCTTTATTTGATTTTGATGGGCCTGTTTGTGCTGCCAATTGCTTGGGCAGGACAAGGGCTGCTCACCGACATGCCGGCTGATACTTACGTGATCAGTGTACCAATGGCAGAAGGTGCGAATCACATTGCTTTGTTAGCTTTCCTCGGAGGTACTTCGGCGGCGAGTGGCATGGTGATTGTCTCGACCATCGCATTAGCGATCATGGTATCGAATGATTTAGTGATGCCATTGCTGCTGCGCCGTATGCGCCTAACTCAAAGAACCCATCGACATTTTTCTGGCATGTTGCTGGTGATTCGACGCGGGTTGATTTTACTGCTGTTACTGGGTGCTTGGCTGTTCTATCAAGCGCTCGATACCATTCACTCACTGTCGGCGATTGGCTTTCTTTCCTTTGCGGCGATTGCTCAATTCGCGCCAGCACTTATTGGTGGTTTGTACTGGCGTCCGGGCAACCGGAAGGGGGTTTATGTCGGCTTAATGGTGGGCTCGTTGATTTGGCTGATCACCCTGATGAGCCAAACCAGTATGCTGGCGGGCGATAGTGAAAGTAACCTTTTACTGTGGATTATCACGCCACCAGAGTTGCTCAACAGTTGGGAGATCAGCAGTTCAAACTGGGGGATTGTGCTGAGTATTTTACTGAATACTTTGTGTTATGCCGTGGTTTCTATGGTGACCAGACCAAGCCTAAGTGAGCGTTTACAATCGGCTGCTTTTATTGGCACACCATTACCAGAAAATGAGAACATCAGCCTCTATCAGAGCCGTGTGACGGTCGCTGAATTAGAAATGCTGGCGTCTCGTTTTGTGGGGCGTAAGCGTGCGAAAAGTGCCTTACAGAGTTATTGGCAACAGCACGGGCAGCCGCTACTTCCTAACCAACAAGCGCCCGCAAGCCTGATTCGACATGCAGAACGTGTGCTCGCTGGTGTATTCGGTGCATCTTCAGCTAAGTTAGTACTTACTTCGGCCTTGCAGGGCAGAAATATGCAGCTTGAGGAAGTGGCGACCATCGTTGATGAAGCCTCTGAACTGTACGATTTCAGCCGTGGTTTACTGCAAGGTGCGATTGAACATATTGGTCAAGGCATTGCCGTAATTGACAAACAAATGAGGCTGGTGGCGTGGAATCAACGTTACTTAGAACTGTTTGAGTTCCCTGCAGGCTTGATTCAGGTGGGTCGACCCATTTCAGATGTAATTCGTCACAATGCTGAGCAAGGTTTGTGTGGCCGAGGCGACCCAGAAGATCACGTTCGACGCCGTGTTTATCACCTTGAGCAAGGCACGCGACACACCTCATCTCGTATTCGTCCGGATGGTCGAGTGATTGAGGTGCAAGGTAACCCAATGCCAAGTGGTGGCTTCGTCATGAGCTTTACCGATATCACGGTTTTCAGACAAGCAGAGCAAGCGCTAAAAGATGCTAATGAAAGCTTGGAATCGAGAGTCCATGAACGAACTCAAGAGCTCGAGAAGCTTAACCATCGTTTGGTAAAGGCGACGCAAATATCTGACCAAGAATCACAATCTAAGAGTCGTTTTCTTGCGGCTGTTAGTCACGATTTGATGCAGCCATTAAATGCTGCTCGCTTGTTTGCTTCTTCGCTATCTGAGGTCGCAAAAGAACAAGAGGAGAAGCAGCTTTCTTCTCATATCGAAAGTGCGTTGGGTGCGGCTGAAGATCTGATTGGCGACCTGCTTGATATCTCGCGATTGGAGTCAGGAAAATTAGAAACCAACATTCACGCGATTGCCGTGCATGATGTACTGACCAACCTGAATGCAGAATTTAGCGCTTTAGCGACACAGCAAAAAATACAGTTTCAGATGATTCCATCGTCACTGTTTATTCACTCTGACCCTAAGTTATTAAGACGAGTGATTCAGAACTTTTTAACGAATGCGTTTCGCTATAACCCTGAAGGGAAAGTGGTCCTCGGTGCGAGACGAGTGAATGATCAGGTACGAATTGATGTGTGGGATAACGGAACCGGTATCGATGAAGACAAGCAACAAGAGATCTTCGAAGAGTTTACGCGAGGTAGCCAAGTACGAGCCGATCAGGGGTTGGGATTAGGGTTGGCGATTTCGAAAGGGATTGCTCATGTGCTTGGTCATCAAATATCGATGCGTTCATGGCCGGGAGAAGGTAGCGTCTTTTCCATCACCTTAGCGAGAGCAGAGCAGGTGGCTCCGGTTGTACAAGCTTCGACGCCAATGGCGACCAGTGACATCGAACATCTGAAAATACTGTGTGTCGATAATGAGCGCGAGATTTTAGTCGGCATGGAGAACTTGATTGGTCGTTGGGGCTGTGAGGTTAAGACCGCCGTCGACTTAGTCGAAAGTTTGAAGTGTCTCGATGATGATTGGCAGCCGGATGTGATTTTCTCTGATTATCGCCTCGATAATGGCCGAACGGGTCTCGAAGTGTTGCAACAATGCCGTTTACGTCTTGGAGATTCTTTTGAAGGGGTCATTATCAGTGCAGATAGAACCGATGACATGCTGGCAGCAATAAAAGCCAATAGCTTCAGCTTTATCGCTAAACCCGTCAAGCCGCTAAAACTCAGAGCGGTTCTAAATCGGGTGAGTTAATTAGGAATAATCAGCTCGAATTCCTAATTAATGAACGGATGTAAAAAAGGCCTCGGATGAGGCCTTTTTTGTTTCAGTAAGGATCGTTAATGCCTATTCGCTTTTTAACTAACTAGCCCGCAATACCGCCCTGCGTCAGCGTGCTTGGATCAAGCAGCTTGCTGAGTTCTTCTCGGCTAAGATCCGTTTCTCGTTCGGCCACATCAAGAATCGGTAAGCCCTCTTTGTAGGCTTTCTTGGCAATATCAGCCGCTTTTAGGTAGCCAATCACAGGGTTAAGTGCGGTCACCAGAATTGGATTCTTTGACAGTGCCAAATCGAGGTTGTCTTGGCGTACCGTGAAGGTAGAAATCGCTTTATCAGCCAGTGCGACTGAACTGTTTGCTAACAACTCTATGCTTTCTAATACGTTATGAGCAATAACGGGCAGCATCACATTTAATTGGAAGTTACCCGATTGGCCTGCAATCGTAATGGTGGTGTCATTGCCAATCACTTGTGCTGCCGCCATTGCAGCTGCTTCTGGAATTACAGGGTTCACTTTGCCAGGCATGATCGATGAACCCGGCTGTAGAGCCTGCAACTCAATTTCCCCTAAGCCAGCCAACGGCCCTGAATTCATCCAGCGAAGATCGTTTGAGATCTTCATGATCGCAACTGCTGCAGTTTTAAGCTGACCTGACAGTGCAACGATCGCGTCTTGGCTACTGAGGTTAAAAAAGAAGTTTTCACTCGAGGTAAAACTGATCTTTGTCGATTGAGACAGGTTACTTGCAAACTTATCGGCAAAGCGTGGGTCGGCATTAATCCCCGTACCTACCGCTGTACCACCTTGAGCAAGCGCCTTGACTGCTGGCAAGCTGCTTTCTATCGCTTGCTTGGCATGTTCAATCTGAAATTTCCAACCACCAAGCTCTTGAGCAAAGGTAATCGGCATTGCATCCATTAGATGGGTACGGCCAGTTTTGACTACCTCAGCAAGTTCATGCTGTTTTACGGTAAGCGCCGCAAAAAGGTGGGTAAGTGCAGGCAACAGCTTATTTTCTGCCATCAAAGCGACACTGACTTGGATTGCTGTCGGCACGACATCGTTACTGCTTTGCCCCATGTTTACGTGATCATTCGGGTTCACGTCTCCTTGCAGGCTTCTTGAAGCGAGTGTCGCAATCACTTCGTTGGCATTCATGTTGGAGCTCGTACCAGAACCGGTTTGGTAAACATCAATAGGGAATTGCTCGAGGTGTTTACCCTCAATGATCTCTTGGCTAGCTTCGGCTATCGCGTTGGCAATATCACCTTCTAATAAACCTAACTGAGCGTTGGTATCGGCGGCGGCCTGCTTAATCAGCGCCAGTGCTTGAATGAAACTGGCTGGCATCTTGTGTGAACTAAACGCGAAGTTATCAGCGGCACGTTGAGTTTGAGCTTGGTATAGCGCATCGGCAGGAACTTTCACTTCGCCCATGCTGTCTTTTTCTATCCGAAATTGTAGAGTCATCTTCTATCCTTGTTAGCCAAGTGGGGCTTGGACTTGTTGTAGTGTTTGGCTGAGATTCAAAAAACGCGCTTGGCCTTGAGGCTGCTGGCAGTAGTGGCGTTTCAAATAAAATAGTGGTGAGTGAATAGAGTCTAGGCAGATATGACGAAAGGCGAAACTGCGTTCTGGAGACTCAATCGCTTCAATCAAATGGAAGAAAACTTGGCGCAGATACAGCTCGCACAACAAGATATTTTCTTGGGCGGCATGCTTTTCATAGTAAGCAGAAAGCGTGAGTGCGCACTCGATATACTCTCGAATCACAAACGGTTCATGGCCTTGAACTTGTTCTAATGAAGCAAAGCGATCCTGTGCTTTGTAAAACCTCGAATAAAGAACCTGCTGCTCTTTCATCATCTGCATCTCATCAATGAGTGTTAATGATAATTATTATCAAATGAGATTTTAAAAACAACCCTTTGTTTCTCTTTTTATAAAGTGAGTAGGAAAAGAAAAAGCCGCTACATGAAGTATCGGCTTTCTGGAGTCAGTACCTAATCCCTACAATGTAAGTACTGATTCATTTTTGCTAAACATCTTTGTTTCGTGGTAGTGCTTAGTGGTCGTGAGCTTCACCAGCACCTTTCGGGTAACGAATGTTCTCAACCATCTCTTGTACATCTTCAGGAACTTCAGCGGTCACTTTGTTCACTGCAATTGATACTACGAAGTTTAGACACATACCTAGCGTACCGATGCCTTCTGGGCTGATACCAAACCACCAGTTTTCCGGTGTGCTTGCTGCTGGGTTAATGAACTTGAAGTAGATGATGTAGCTTGCTGTGAAGGCAATACCTGACAACATACCTGCAATTGCGCCTTCCTTGTTCATCTTCTTGTAGAAGATACCTAGGATGATCGCTGGGAAGAAGGATGCTGCGGCTAAGCCGAAGGCAAACGCTACTACCTGTGCTACAAAGCCTGGTGGGTTAATACCCAAGTAACCTGCACCTACAATCGCGATCATGGCAGCTAAACGAGCGGCTAACAGCTCCTGCTTGTCGGTCATGTTTGGTCTAAAGCCTTTCTTCAACAAGTCATGTGAAATCGACGTTGAGATTACCAATAGCAGACCCGCGGCTGTTGATAGTGCTGCGGCTAAGCCACCAGCTGCAAGCAGTGCGACAACCCAGTTTGGTAGTTTTGCTAGTTCTGGAGAAGCCAGTACGATGATGTCACGGTTAATCTTCATTTCGTTGCGTTCGTCGCCCGAGTAGAACATTTTGCCATCGCCGTTCTTATCTTCCCAACCAACTAGGCCAGTGCTTTCCCAGTTTTTGTACCAGCTTGGTGCTTCTGCTGCTGCGACACCTTGCATGTCTGGGCCATTAATCGTTTCGATCATATTTACACGAGCGAAGGCTGCAACGCCTGGCGCTGTTGTGTATAGCAATGAGATGAACAGTAGTGCCCAACCCGCTGAGATACGAGCATCACGTACTTTTGGTACCGTGAAGAAACGAATGATTACGTGTGGAAGACCGGCAGTACCTACCATTAGAGCTGCACAGATGAAGAATACATCTACCATGCTCTTGTTACCTTCGGTATAGGCTGTAAATCCGAGCTCTTCGGTTAGTCCATCCAGTTTATCAAGTAAGTATACATCTGTACCTGATAGCGTTGAGCCCATACCAACTTGTGGAAGTGGGTTACCTGTCATCATGATTGAGGTAAAGATTGCTGGAACAAGGAAGGCGAAAATGAGGACACAGAATTGAGCTACCTGCGTATAAGTGATGCCTTTCATGCCACCAAGCACTGCGTAGAAGAACACAATACCCATACCAATGATGATGCCTAGGTTAATATCAACTTCTAGGAAACGAGAGAATACAACGCCAACACCACGCATCTGGCCCGCAACGTACGTAAATGATACGAAGATTGCACAGAATACCGCTACCATACGTGCTGTTTTCGAGTAGTAACGTTCACCGATGAAATCAGGAACCGTAAACTGACCGAACTTACGTAGGTAAGGTGCTAAACATAGCGCAAGTAGTACATAACCACCTGTCCAACCCATGAGGTAAACCGCACCGTCGTAACCAACGAATGAGATGATACCTGCCATTGAGATGAATGATGCTGCCGACATCCAGTCAGCGGCTGTTGCCATGCCGTTTGCTACTGGGTGTACGCCGCCGCCAGCAACGTAGAATTCACTCGTTGTTCCAGCGCGAGCCCAGATTGCGATGCCGATATAGACTGCGAAAGTAATACCGACGAGAATAAACGTCCAAGTTTGAATATCCATGTTCTAGCCTCTAGTCTTCCTGTACGTTGTATTTTTTGTCCAGCTTATTCATGCGAACAACGTAAATAAATATCAACGCCACGAAGGTATAAATTGAACCTTGTTGAGCGAACCAAAAACCTAGCTTAAACCCGCCAAATTGAATGGTATTTAGGACATCCACAAATAAGATGCCAGCGCCATAAGACACCACAAACCAGACAGCGAGTAGTGTTCCCATTATTCCCAAGTTTTCCTTCCAGTAGGCTTGAGCATGTTCCGTAGATTCGAACGCCATTGCCTTCTCCTTTAATTCCGTTTTCGTAGAAACCGTTTCTGTAGAAATTGCTGTGTTAACGTAATGTTACGATTTAGAATGTAGCAAGGATAAGTCAAGGGATCTGTGCAACTTTAGTCGGGACGCTATTAGCGCTAATGTCCTTAAATATGGGAGCTAGGAGACAGAACCATAGAAAAACGTGATGTTGCAATGATGTTAAATTAGCCAAAGGTCTAACAAAAAGGGATGAATTAGAGTGAGAGTCATAAAATTTAACAACTAAATGACTGAGAAACGGTATTTAGCCCTGCTTATGACACGAAGCGAAACATAAGTTTGTTATAGTAACTACGGCACTTTCACCGACCGTGCCTTGCTAAACGGCAGAAGATCAACAAGCTAGTGGCAAAAGATCAACAGGCTTAAAGCTCGGATTTTATTCTTTGGGGGAACGAATTGGACGCAATAACCATTAACCACTTATTCTTGACTGGTGCCGTACTCATCGCCATCAGCGTGCTTTTCTCACAAGTGTCCTCTCGATTGGGCGTTCCTATTCTTTTGATCTTTTTGTTCGTTGGTATGTTAGCGGGTGAAGATGGACCCGGTAATATTCATTTCGATGATTACTCACTGACCTACTTGGTGAGTAACCTTGCGCTTGCCGTGATTCTGTTGGATGGCGGTATGCGAACCAAGGTGGCGAGCTTCAAGGTCGCTTTCTGGCCTTCGCTCTCGCTGGCGACGATAGGTGTCGCATGTACAGCAACCTTAACCGGATTGATGGCGGCTTGGCTGTTTGACTTGTCATTAATGCAGGGCATCTTGGTCGGGGCGATTGTGGGTTCAACCGATGCGGCAGCGGTATTCTCTTTGCTGAAAGGGCAGAGTCTCAATGAGCGTGTAGGTTCAACTCTAGAGATCGAATCGGGCACTAACGACCCAATGGCGGTCTTCCTGACGGTGACCTTAATTGCGCTGTTAGGTAACCCTGACGCTGAGATGGGAATGAACTTCCTACTGCAAAGTTTTGCGATGCAGTTTGGTATCGGCACCCTTGTTGGTATTGGCGGCGGCTGGGTTCTATGGAGCTTAATCAATCGAGTACAACTGGCTGATGGCCTTTACTCCATTCTGGTACTCAGTGGGGGCGTGGCGCTGTTTGCGTTCTCTAACATGCTTGGCGGTAGTGGCATATTATCGATTTACCTAGTGGGCTTGTTCATTGGTAATCGTCCAACGCGTTCTCGACACTCTATTCTTAATGTCCTAGACGGTATGACGTGGCTAAGTCAGATCGTGATGTTCTTGGTGTTGGGTTTATTGGTGACTCCATCGACCTTAATGGACATTGCACTTCCTGCGTTAGCACTGGCTTTCGGTATGATTTTGTTTGCTCGTCCAGTGTCGGTTTGGTTGGGTTTGCTGCCGTTCAGAAGCTTTACCACCAAGGAGCGCTGGTTTGTCTCTTGGGTCGGTTTACGTGGTGCAGTTCCGATCATTTTGGCGGTTTTCCCGATGATGGCTGGCCTGCCAAATGCTCAGCTGTATTTCAATATCGCCTTCTTCGTGGTTATGGTTTCGTTGATTGTTCAAGGCGGCAGCTTAATGAAAGTCGCAAGACTCGCTAAAGTGACTCTACCGCCAACGCCAACACCGATTTCTCGCACCGGTATCGAGATTTATCCGACCAGTGAATGGGAGATGTTTGTCTACAAGCTGAAAGAGGAAAAGTGGTGTGTCGGTGAACCGCTCAAGCGTTTATCGATGCCAGAAGGGACACGCATTACCGCACTGTTTCGACAAGATGCCTTGCTTCACCCATCGGGCAGTACCATATTAGAGGCGAACGATATTCTCTGTGTACTTGGTCAAGATAAAGACCTAGGTAGCCTAAGTGAGCTCTTCAGTGAGGCACCTTTGGCAGAAGAAGCCGCTCGATTCTTTGGTGACTTCTTCTTAGATGTTGGGTTATCGGTCGCTGCGGTAAGCGATTGTTATGGTATTGAACTTGGCTCGGAAGAAGAGCGAGAAATGACGCTAAAACAATTGGTTGATCAAGAGCTTGGGGCACACCCGGTATTAGGCGACAGCTTCGAGTGGCATGACATCACTTGGGTGGTTGCAGATATAGATGATCATAAAGTCGTCAAGCTGGGTTTATGTTTGCCTAAGACGACTTTAGAAGAGGATGTAAACGAAGCTTAATTGTGGATTTCTTGTAGCAAGATAACTGCTTGAGTTCGGTTTTTCACATCCAGTTTACGGAAGATGGCTGTCATATGCGCCTTGATGGTCGCTTCCGAAACATTCAATTCGTACGCAATTTGCTTGTTCAGTAGGCCGTCCGATAGCATTCCTAACACCTTGTATTGTTGAGGCGTCAATGTGGAAAGCTTTTCCGCAAGGTCGCTACAGGCTGCATTGTTGGTGATCAGCCCTTCAGGGAAGAACGGGTCGCCATTCAGCACTTGATTGAGTGCGCTGACCAATTCACGCATATCACTCGATTTAGGAATAAAGCCAAAGGCACCGTGGCTCTTCACTTGAGTGACAACGCTGGCATCCTCGCTGGCAGAGATCACCACAATTGGTAAATCTGGGTATTCAGCACGCAGTTGAATTAGGCCAGACATCCCGTTTGAACCCGGCATTTTAAGGTCGAGAAGCAACAGATCAGGTTCATCTTCTTTTTTTAGCAGAGTCAGTAAGGCATCGAGAGAATCAGCCTCAAGCAGGTTCGCACCGCTGATCGCCATATGAACTGACTGAAACAGGGCGTTGCGAAAAAGAGGATGGTCATCAGCAATGATGATGGTATAGGTCGAGTCCATGACGTTCATACTTTTAACAATTTAGTTAATATTTATTATCATCCTGATTGAGTATGTGGACAATATCTATGCATGAAAAGTCTGAACCATATCGACTTTTATCCCCGGAATAAGAAAGCGTTACTCTGAATAGCAAAAAAGCCGCACTGCCATCTCGTTAATGAGGGGCAGTGCGGCTTTCGTTTAGGCAGATATTCCGGTGAATATTGCCGTTATAGCTGGTGGTCTTGCATGTGTTTCAAGAATACATCGGCAGCCATAAAACCCGTTACACGAGCATTTGGAACATGGTTACCCTCGCCATCCCAGAACTCTATGGTTGGTAAGCCCAGCACCTGTAATTGTTTAAGCAGTTCAATGTCTTGAGGCATGTTTCTCGTTACGTCAGCTTGAAGAAGAACAAAGTCAGAAAGCTTGTTCTCAACATCAGCTTGGTGGAAGGTGTACTTCTCAAACTCTTTACAGGCCACACACCAATCGGCGTAGAAATCGAGCATCACTGGTTTGCCGAGTTTCTTGGCTTCGATGAGCTGGATTTCTAACTCTTCAACCGTGTTGACGCGGGCAAATTGGATTTGTTGCTCAACCACAACGCTCTTTTCTGCGAACCAGTAATTGAGTGCAGGTTGAGCTGATGCGAACAGGCCAAGCATCGCGATGATACCTACAGCGCTCTGTTTCCAACCACCGAATGGCAGTGCATTCTTGCTGTGGTAAAGCCAACCAAAGGCGATGAACCCAAGACCAGACCAAAGTACCGTTGCCCACAATTCAGGAATAATTCGCTCTAGCAGGAAGATAGGCGCTGCCAGCAAGATAAAGCCGAATACGATCTTCACCTTGTCCATCCAGCTACCTGCTTTTGGTAGTAGCTTATTACCAAACACCGCAACCAAAATCAGCGGTATACCCATACCCATCGCTAACGCATACAGAGCGAACGCCCCGGTTAATAGGTCGCCACTTTGAGCCACGTACAGTAACGCGCCTGACAGTGGCGCAGTGGTACAAGGTGAACACACCAAGCCAGAGATAGCGCCCATTGCGAACACGCCCAAGGTATTGCCACCTTGTTGCTTGTTACTTTGGTTGTTAAGCCAAGTTTGGATGCTGCTTGGTAGTTGTAGGTTATAAACGCCGAACATCGACATCGCCAACGTCACGAACAGAACACTCAGCGCGATTAATACATAAGGGTGCTGCATCGCAGCTTGGAACTGCATGCCTGCTGAAGCAACCACTAAACCCAATAAGGTGTAGGTCAGCGCCATGCCTTGTACATAAATGAACGACAGCATCAGCGCACGGCCTTGGCTGAGCTTACCGCCACCTAGCACAATACCCGTTAGAATCGGATACATAGGCAGAACACACGGCGTAAAGGCTAAGCCAACACCGAGTGCGAGGAATAATAATGGCGTCCACCAACTGTCACCCAGCTTATCGGCTAAGCCTGCTTCTTTTGAAACTGGAGCATTGGTTTGTTGAGTGGTATTGCTTGCTGCGTCAGCGGTAGGAGAAGAGGCTTGTACTGAATTGTCAGCTTCACCAGAAGAACCTTGTAAAGCACCACTGTTTTGATCATCACTGCTTTTCATATCCCCAGAACTCGTCGCAGTAAACGGTTCAATGTCGATTACTCGGATCTCTGGTGGGTAACAGAAACCAGCATCTGCACAGCCTTGATACTTAACGATCAGCTGTGAGCTATCTTGGTAACTCTGTAGAGGAACTTGCACGAATAATGGCTGAGTATAGATGCTCACCTCACCGAAGAATTCATCTTGGTGTGGTTGGCCATTTTCCATTTCAACATTGCCGATAGTGAGATTTTGGCCAGTGAACGAGAGGCTATGTTGATAGAGGTAGTAGCCCTTTTTTACTTGCCAGTCGAGAAGGACCTTGCCGTCTTGCTGGTAGTAATTGAAAGGGAAAGCTTGGTCTACAGGGACAAAACCGTTGTTATTGCCTCCGAAGCTTGGCTCGGCGTTGTCGTTTCCAAAAAGCGCCCACGCAGGCTGGGTGAACAGGGAAACACAAACAAAAAGTAATGTGGCAAGTCGTCGCATACTATTTAGTCATCAAAATGGAGTTGAAGGTATCTTAACTCAATCAGACCGTAATAGTTTGTGATTAGTTTCATCGGTAGACAAATATCCCCTAAGGCGGGTGGGCTATTTTCTGGGGCAGTCGAGAGAGTGTCAGTCGCTCAACATGAGTTGTCAGCTTTTGCCAATAAGACATTTAAGCCACTCCTAAGCGTGCTCTTACTACTTGTTCGCAAGCATCTATATTCGTGGTGTCTTTCGGAATAATTAACACCGTGTCATTGCCGCCAACCGTACCGATAATCTCGGTATGTGGGTCGATATCAACCAATCTTGCGACCAACTGTGCGCAACCAGGGTTTGTTTTTACGATCACCATTGCTTGGTTGTGAGTAATTAATTCGATTTGTGATGAGATTGACGCATCGACACGTACCGGTGCGCTTTCTACGGTGATGCAGTAAACCTTTTTGCCACAGGCGTTCTGGATTTTGACAACACCGAGTTGTGACAAAATACGAGACACAGTCGACTGGCTAATGCCTGTATAACCAATGTCGACGAGTTTCTCTCGCAGCTGGTTCTGGGTCGAGAAGCTTTGCTGTTGTAGTAAGCGTTTGCACGCTGCAGTCAGTGTTTTATCTTCAGCTGAATACAAGCAACCGTGCTCAGTGATTTGGTTCATGAACAACTCCTTAAAGCCAACGTGTGGGTATCGCTTGTCCATAGCGCAGAACGCACTCCCAAAGCCGTAGAGTACGATTGTTAGTTAGGGCTTACCGATGAATCCCGAAATAAATAGGAAGGGTATGCGTGATGTATGATCTTCTATTCATCCAGTCTACCACTAAAGAATAGTTATCTTTTTGAAGGCGATCACCAAACAAAATTCTGGTTATTTGCTTTTTTTGTGGAATTTTATTCTTTGGGTAAGTGGATATTTATTCCAGGTTGGGAATAAATATCCATGTAGTTTGAGCGGTTTCTTTTACGAAGGTAAGAGCGCTAAGGGCTAGCGGATTTCACTCATGATCTCGCGAGAGAATACTTTTTCACAATAGTGACATTTTAGTTGGACGTTTTCGTGTTTTAGCTGCACTTTAAAGCTACTTTCAACGGGTTCACCGTGCGAAATACAGTTGCTATTCGGGCAAGAGTACACACTGTTGATTTGGTCTGGCAGTACTAATGTTAGCTTATTAACCACCTTGTACTCTTCAATCTGATTTACCGTCGCTTGCGGCGCATACAGAGCCAATTGGTTGGCTTGTTCCTTGGTCAGAAAGATGTTCTCAATCTTGATCAGATCTTTATGACCAAGCGCAGATGATGGCAGATTCAATCCCATGGTGATGCGTTGTTCTGTTTTGTGTAGCTTAAACAGTTTAAGGATTTTGATACCAAGATGAGCAGGGATGTGGTCAATCACGCTGCCGTTACGGATCGCTTCTACTTGTAGCTGAGTTTGTTTAACCATGACTGTTTCTCCTGCTTATAAAGTGTCGTTAAGAACTAGGGCCAATAGGGCTTCGCGAGCGTATACACCGTTTTCAGCTTGTTCAAAGTAGTAAGCGTGTGGCGTTTTATCTACGTCGGTTGTGATTTCATCGACGCGTGGTAATGGGTGAAGCACCTTCATGTTCTGGCGTGCATCTTTCAAGGTATCGGCCGTTAGAATGTAAGCCGACTTCATGTGCGCGTATTCTGACGCATCAAAGCGCTCTTTCTGTACGCGAGTCATGTACAGGACATCCAGTTCAGGCACCACTTCTTCAATGCTGCTGTGGGTGCTGTATTGGATGCCCATCTCTTCCAATTCTTCACAGATGTAATCAGGCATCGCTAACACTTCTGGCGCGATAAAGAAGAAACGCACGTTATTGAATTTTGATAGTGCTTGCGTCAAAGAGTGTACGGTACGGCCATATTTTAGGTCGCCGACGAACGCCACATTGAGGTTATCGAGCGTGCCTTGCGTTTCGTAAATCGAGAACAGATCCAATAAGGTTTGCGTTGGGTGTTGGTTTGCACCATCGCCACCATTCACAATTGGCACACCGTTAGAAAATTCAGACGCTAAGCGCGCCGCGCCTTCTTGTGGGTGACGCATCACAAAGGCATCCACGTAAGATGAAATCACTTGAACGGAATCGGCAAGTGTTTCGCCTTTTTTCGCCAGCGATGTGTTGCCGCCATTATCAAAGCCGATGACTGTGCCGCCAAGGCGTTGAACTGCGGTTTCAAATGAGAGGCGAGTTCGAGTTGAAGGCTCAAAGAAGCAGCTCGCAACGACTTTATTTTTCAGCAGCTCAGGGTTTGGTTCTGCTTTGAGTCTTGCTGCAGTATCGACGATAAGCTCCAGTTCATCACGAGATAGCTCTGGAATGGAGATGATGTGCTTGTTAAATAACGAATGCGCCATAACGGGTCTTCCTTTTTCTATGCATACAGTCAAATTGCGGACAAAAAAAAGCCCCCTAAAAATAGGAGGCTTCGAAATGATCAATAGAGCAAAATAAAAATGACACCAACGCCGTTCTAAGGCGTATTGGCTGACAATCATGTGCGAAAAAATTGCGGTTCATTTTTTGCTCTCTTAAGACAAATTGCGGAGGATTATACTCAGATAAAAAGGCCATGCAATACTTTCTGTAAAGTATTCATTTAATGGATTTTTATGCGAGATTACGTCCATTTTAAACTCCCATTTAAGTCTTTGTTGGGGCTGAGACTTACAGGGTTTTCCAGGAAATTATCTCTTCAACCGCATGAAAAAAAATGCGAGTTTTATTCAAGGTCAAAATCCCAAGAACGCCACCCGCATTTCCCTGTCATTGCACTTAACTTATCAACGTATTTCGAACAAGTGAGTGCCTAGCTTCTTAATTTTTAACGTCTTAACTGTTTAGTTTCTTAGGTCATTAGCTGCCTAATGTCGCAACCATTACTGCTTTGATAGTGTGCATGCGGTTTTCTGCTTCATCGAACACGATAGAGTATTCAGACTCAACCACTTCATCCGTCACTTCTACGCCATCTTTAAGCTGCGGATATTCAGCAGCAAGCTGTTTGCCGACAGTTGTATCTTCGCCGTGGAAAGCAGGTAGGCAGTGCATGAATTTCACATGTGGGTTGCCTGTTGCTTTGATCATGTCCATGTTGACTTGGTAAGGCATCATTAGGTTGATACGCTCAGCCCATGCTTCTTTCGCTTCGCCCATTGATACCCAAACGTCGGTATATAGGAAGTCACAACCTTGCACGCCTTCTTGAACATCTTCTGTTAGCGTGATTTTGCCGCCAGTGTGTTCTGCGATTTCACGACATTGAGCTAATAGCTCTTCTTCTGGCCAGAATTGTTTTGGAGCAACAAGGCGAATGTCCATGCCCATTTTCGCAGCACCAACCATCAGAGAGTTGCCCATGTTGTTGCGAGCATCACCTAGGTAAGCAAACTTGATTTCATGCAATTGCTTGCCACGGCCGTATTCCGTCATAGTTAGGAAGTCAGCTAGGATTTGTGTTGGGTGGAATTCGTCAGTCAGGCCATTCCACACAGGAACGCCAGCGTAAGCGCCTAGCTCTTCAACGATTTCTTGACCAAAGCCGCGGTATTCGATGCCATCGTACATACGGCCTAGAACGCGAGCGGTGTCTTTCATTGATTCTTTGTGGCCAATTTGAGAGCCAGATGGGCCTAAGTAAGAAACTCGAGCACCTTGGTCGAATGCTGCTACTTCGAATGCACAGCGAGTACGAGTTGAGGTTTTTTCAAAGATAAGCGCAATGTTTTTGCCAGTCAGTGTTGGCTGTTCGTAACCGTTGTACTTCGCTTTTTTTAGCTCCATAGAAAGATCTAACAAGTGTTGAATTTCGCGTGGAGTGAAATCTAGTAGTTTTAGGAAGTTACGATTGCGTAGGTTAAAAGCCATGATGTATTCCTTCTTAGATTTAGGCGCTTCCTTGTTACAGGGAAATAAAATTCAAGAAAGCGCGATTCAATTTTTAGTTAAAGTTGTTCGGTTTTGTTTGTTTCGTTTAATCTGTTTTCGCAAGCTTTAAAAGCTCTCAAGGTTTAAGACTCTCAAGATGATAAAGCTCGCTAGTGCATTAACCTTTGGTGATATTGGTGCCCGCTTGGCCTTGCAGGATTTGCAAACCATCTTCGAGTGCGCCGATACCCACTACTTTGCCGCCTTGCTGAATGAACTCGCACGATGCTTCGATTTTTGGCCCCATTGAGCCTGCATCAAATGTAAACTTCGCCAATTCACTTGGTGTAGTACTGCGCAGTGCGTGTTGAGTCGGTTTGCCCCAATCAAGATAAACAGCGTCAGCATCGGTCAGAATAAGTAGTGCATCCGCATCCAATTGTTTCGCCAAGAAAGCCGCTGACATGTCTTTGTCGATAACCGCTTCAACGCCGACTAATTTGCCATTTTCTTTTTTCACTGGGATGCCACCACCGCCAGTACAAATTACGAGGTGACCTGCATCGATAAGTTGAGTGATCGCTTCGTGTTCAACAATGCCAGTAGGGCGTGGGCTTGGCACTACTCGACGGAAATGTTGACCGTCTGGTTTTACGATCCAGTGGAATTTCTCCGCTAACTCACGCGCTTCTGCTTCTTCGTAGATCGGGCCAATTGGCTTAGTTGGATCTGCGAATGCAGGATCGTTTGGATCAACGGTCATTTGCGTCAACATGCATGAGATGTTGCGGTCAGGCAGGTAGTTTTTGAACTCTTGCATTAGCATGTAGCCGATCATGCCTTGAGTCTCACTGCCCAATACATCCAATGGATACGGGTTTACTTTTTTGTACTCCAAACCTTGCAGAGCAAGTAAGCCAACTTGTGGACCATTACCGTGCACTAGAACCACGTTGTACACTTTCGCGATTTCAGAGATGGTTTTAACAGCCGTTTCAATATTACGGCGTTGAACATCGGCTTCTAACGGCTCACCGCGACGAAGTAGGGCATTACCGCCGAGTGCAACAACAACAGTTTGCTTAGTCATAATTGTGTTCTCTCATTTTGGCCAAGTTGAGATTATTTAAGATCGTTCAACTTGGCCGTTTCGTCTTAGTGATTAGATACCATCACGCTCAATTGGGCAGCTCATGCAGCGTGCACCACCGCGACCGCGACCAAGTTCGTCTCCTGGAATCGGAAGAACCGTGATGCCTGCTTTGTCGTATTTTTCGTTGGTGTATGTGTTGCCTTCGTAGCCAATAACGACGCCAGGTTTAACCGTTAGAACGTTGTTTGCATCGTTCCACTGTTCACGTTCTGCATGGAAGTTGTCGCCACCAGTTGTGATTAGGTTTAGCTTGTCTACGCCAAGTGCTTTTTCGATAGCTGTTACGAAGTAGCCTTCTTCTTTCACTTTCACTGCGCCTGACTCATCGCCAGTTAGGTTCCAGCACTGTACGTCTTTACTTACCACTTCAGGGTAAACAGAGAACGTATCTTCGTTCATGTGAGTCATCACGGTGTCTAAGTGCATGCAAGAACGGTGTTTTGGTAGCTGCATTGCGATAACTTGTGTCGCTTGACCGTGTTTGAATAGGCTAGACGCTAAGTGTTCAACACCTTGTGCTGTTGTACGCTCAGACATACCGATAAGAACCGCGCCACGGCCGAGAACAAGAACGTCACCACCTTCGATTGTTGAGTTGTCGTAGTTGATGTTTTCTTCATCACCGAAGTATTTAATGAAGTCTTCGCCTGCGAATGTTGGGTGCCAGCGGTAAATAGCGCGAACGTGGTTTGTTTCACGTTGACGAGCAGGTTTCGCCATCGGGTTGATAGATACGCCACCGTATACCCAGCAAGATGTGTCACGAGTAAATAGGTGGTTTGGTAGAGGTTCGATAATGAAGTCAGTTGGTGCGTGCATGCCTTGCATCATTGAAGATGATTTCATTGGCATTTCAGCGTAAGACAGACCGCCCGTTAGAATTTTTGCTAGCTCTAAGTTTGGTAAGTCGCCCAAGTAGCAGCGCACATCATTGGCGAATGTTTTACCCAAACGGTAATCAGATACCTGGCAGCTTAGTAGCCAGTCTTTCGCTTCTGGCACTGCTAGTGTGTCTGCTAGTAGGTCAGTAAGAAGAAGAACTTCAACACCCTGATCACGTAGCGTTTTAGTAAATGCGTCATGCTCTTTACCTGCGCGCTCAACAGCCAGTACGTCATCAAATAGTAAATCGTGACAGTTAGAGGGTGTTAGGTGAGTCAGTGCGCGTCTTGGGCGGTGAACTAGAACGCGGCGCAATTGACCTATTTCAGAACCTACATAGAACTTACTCATGATCGTCTCTCTCTTATATATTTGAATTACTTTTATCGCTAAGAGTAATTATTTATTTTCAGTGGAGAATAATGAATTATTTTATTCATATCTCTTGTCTGGAATTAATATTACGCCTGCTAGTCAGGTATTCTTAGAGATCTATCACAAATCGTTTTTTATCCCGCAGCCCTTTAAAATTAAGGATTTTAACAAACTTTATGCACTTTTAGTCATGACGATTACATTCTAAATAGTTAGCTGTTAGGGAACTTTATGCACGCTTTTTTGATGAACCTTCCTAGAATTAAAATTGTTAGGGATTATATGCAAAATAGTTTTATTGATAAGAATGTACTTAGCTTGGAAGTATGCAATGTTTCTATTTAGATATTTAATTTTGGATGTGAAATTAATTATTTATTAACAAAATAAATGCGAATAAAGCTGTTGTGGTCACACTTTATAAT
>NZ_JBFRSN010000264.1:0-534 GCF_041473595.1 Vibrio sp. 10N.222.46.A1 | reverse complement strand
TCATTATCCCGTCTAGCGTTAATCCAAGCCATAGCTTAACCCTTTGGGATTCAACCTCTAGCGAACTGACCTTGAACATCATGACAGGCGTAGCATTTGTGATGGTGCCAATCATCCTTTGTTACACCGCTTTTAGTTATCGCACCATGTTTGGACGACTCGATAACGAGTATGTCGAACGCAACGGCAATTCACTGTATTAAGGAGTTTCTCATGTGGTATTTTGTTTGGATATTAGGCTTATTCCTAGCCTCTGCATTTGCAGTTTTGAATGTCATCAGCCTAGAGAAAAGTGACTCAGAAACTGAGTTCTGATTGACGTTTGATTCATAAAAAGACCAGAAGCATGATGCTCTGGTCTTTTTTATGAGCCTTCCTAAAGCGTAAGATTTGGTTCTTCCTTCGTGGTACAAGATGGTAAGACTTAAATCGAGTGAGCTGCATTCTTTTAAGTACACCTAAATCTCAACTCTATATAAGATTTAATCAAAACAATTTTATCTAACCTATTGTTAAATATTTAGTATTTGATAA
>NZ_JBFRSN010000263.1:0-886 GCF_041473595.1 Vibrio sp. 10N.222.46.A1 | reverse complement strand
ACGGGATAATGAACGGGAACATCGAGAAACCCGCCGTTAAGATGATGCAAGCGTTAGTCAGGCTTGAACTAATAAAAGCAATCGCATCCCATTTCAACCTTGCGCCAATCAAAGCCAGCAATGGAATGGTCACGCTGCCGATCGGTGCAAACCACATCCAAGGGTACGTATCGAAGTTGGTTAACCAAGCGCCAGCTTGTGTAACGACTTCTTTGTTCAAAGGATTTGAAGCCGAGCTATGATCCATCGCACTGACTATCAGATACCCATCAATATGGTTTATCGCCATACAGCCAATCACCATAAGGAAAGCGACAAATACAGCACTCGCCTGCGTCACTGTTCTTGCCTTTTTGTATAGCGCATCGGTGGTTTTCATCATCAGCCAAGCACTGCCTTGCAACAACGCCATCAATAACCCAACAAAGCCACACAACAGAGCAAACGGATTAAGCAAATCAACAAACGATCCGTGGTACTCAACCATCAAGAAGCTATTGAGCGTAAAAGGTAAGCCTTGCATCAAATTGCCAAACGCCACCCCAAACAAGATAGGAGGGAAGAAGCCTGAGAACGAGATTGCTAAGTCACATACTTGTCGCCACTGAACGCTGTCGATCTTTGCTCGGTACTCAAGTGCAAGAGGACGCAGCCACAATGAGATAAGAGCCAAGTACATCGCAACATATAAGCTTGAAAACGATGTCGCATACACTAACGGCCAAGCCGCAAACAAAGCGCCACCTGCGGTAATTAACCACACCTGGTTGCCGTCCCAATGGGGTGCAATGGAGTTAATCATCACTCGTCTTTCAGAGTTGGTTTTACCGATAAACGGTAACAACGCTCCTACTCCCATATCAAAGCCATCGGTGATCATAAAACC
>NZ_JBFRSN010000262.1:0-1612 GCF_041473595.1 Vibrio sp. 10N.222.46.A1 | reverse complement strand
GGGACGAGAACAATGAACTAGAGGAATACAAAGTGTATCAAGAACTGAGCCAACTACTAGATGATATTGGGTATGCATTTGATAAGCATGAACTGAAAATATGTACTATCAGAGCTCAAAAAAACAAAGTAATAAAAGCGATGCTTGTAACGGCAAAAGAACTGAATTTTGACATCTCGTCAAACCTGTCGAAAAGCGTATTGTCGGCAATAGTTAGTCAAGACGAAGTTAGCGAGCAACAAGCTATTAGCGTTTTGACGAAATATGTACTTGGCGATAATACGGTCCGAAAAGAAATGAGAGAGAGCCTTTTCCTTGCTATGGTGAGGGAAAGCGAAGAGTTTCACATTGTTATGCTACTGAATGGAGAAGGGGTTAATCGTGTTATCTGAAGAAATGCTCCATGAAAGAACTAAAGAAGCACTGCGATGTGCGCGTTTGCTTGAACTTGATACTTCAAAGCAATTTATTAAAATATGCATGAGCGCTTGTGTGGCAGATACTCGTATTCATATTAATAATATTGGTGAAGTTCTCAGTAATTCAATTGCTTACCCAAGTAGACTCTTATCTGGTGCATATGAAACCAGTGAACTTCATCAGTCGATAACCCCTGTCCTAGATAAACTTTCTCAATAGTATTTTATCGGTGGTAAAGATGGTTATCCTGAGGTCAATCAAGAGTCGTCGTTTGGTCCTGATCTGACAGTTTTTTTTTTTTAATCGGCGCTTGTCAGATTGAACCTAAGGAAGATTATTTTCACTCAGTTCCATTTACTAGCTAACAATGTATCAACTGAATGTTGGTGGCAACTTATTTCCCTTTGATGAGTAACCATGTTCATTCGTCTTGAGTTTTTGTCGTTATTACCTGTTTTTACTTGTCCATGTTGTCAGGGCTTTTAGCGTCTTGTAAACAAATCAGTCGACTTTGTTTCTCTTTTCCTTCTTGTATCTAGTTGCACATTCTCGTGTCACTAGGTCTATCACTTTATACTTCATTGACTTTTTCGAAGTGGGTTAAGTAATGTTGTTAGCGCCTTATTATCATCGTCACTGACATTAACGAGGTTTAACTTAGCGCTAAGGACCTCCTATCGATCCACATTGATAACGAGATTTGGCTTTCGCCAAGTCATCCGTGTTTCTTGGCTTTCTAGGCGCCCCAATCAAAGACTTTAATGTCTTCAGATTCGATGGTGTATGACGAATATTAAAACGAGATGAAGTGTGGTGTGGCGTCGTTGAACGCTTGCAGATACAAGCGTGGGCGGGGATAGATAAACTTTTTAAATGTTGAATTGATGAGGGCTCTAGAGCGAGAGTTACCTATTTTGTCTTGGATTGTGGATTAAGAATCTCAATTAATTCGGGTAACTCCCTTCTTTTAAACTAAGAAGTTAGGTTCAACGAAAATTTAAATGATTAAGCCCCACCAGTCTGTGTCGTTTTGCGATATTCTGTGGGTGTCATGTCGTAAAACTTTTTAAACAGCGATCGAAAATGGTTTGTGTCACTGTAACCGACCTGCTGGGATATTTGTTCTATATTTAGGCGCGTAGTGTCCAATTTTTCTCTAGCGAATGCTACTCGAATACGTTGTATGTAACTC
>NZ_JBFRSN010000261.1:0-4050 GCF_041473595.1 Vibrio sp. 10N.222.46.A1 | reverse complement strand
TTATCAAGTTCAACCAAATCGGTTCTCTAACAGAGACTCTAGCTGCTATCAAGATGGCTAAAGACGCTGGCTACACTGCAGTAATCTCTCACCGTTCTGGCGAAACTGAAGATGCAACTATCGCTGATCTAGCGGTAGGTACAGCTGCAGGTCAAATCAAAACTGGTTCTATGAGCCGTTCTGACCGTGTTGCTAAGTACAACCAACTTATCCGTATCGAAGAAGCTCTAGGTTCTAAAGCTCCTTACAACGGTCTTAAAGAAGTTAAAGGTCAATAATTCCTAGCGAATTATTAATCTAAGCTTTTTAAATGCCTCGCTTATGCGGGGCATTTTTTTGTCTGTAGAAAATGACGGGAAGAAGCTCTAGGTTCTAAAGCTCCTCCTCGTTACATCTAAAGTTCGTCATTCCCTAGACTGACGAAGGAAGGAGTCGGGAATCTCATTGTTACCATACTTATCCCGACAATAATTCTCCGACTTATTGATTCCCTAACACCACATATCTCGCACCAATAAGCTCATTATGGTATATATGTGCCTTATTCTAGTTCCTTCTTTTTCAACCGGCGAAAGGTGTTATGCGAATTTTTGCTTTAGTACTGCTCATAGTGTTTGGCTGGCTACAACACACACTGTGGCTCGGTAAAAATGGTATTTCTGATTACTACGGTGTGAACAACGAAATCCAAGTTCAACAGCAAGTAAACGAAAAGCTCCATCTTCGTAACGCAGAGATGTTTGCGGAAATCGATGATCTACGCCAAGGCTTAGACGCGATAGAAGAGCGCGCACGTCATGAGCTTGGAATGGTAAAAGAAGGCGAAACGTTTTTCCGCATCATTGGTGAGGAACCCCATTAATGTCGACTCAACTTCAAAGTGTGATTGCCGTTGTACCTGCAGCGGGCGTCGGTAGCCGAATGAAAGCAGACCGCCCTAAGCAATATCTTAAGATTAACGGCAAAACGATTTTAGAGCACACCATTGAGAAATTACTGTCTCATCCACAAGTCTCTCAAATTGTCGTTGCGATCAGCGATGATGACCCCTATTACCCGGAGTTAGCACTCAACCAGAATCCAAAAGTGGTCAGAGTGTCTGGCGGAAGCGAACGAGCGGACTCGGTACTCTCTGCGCTAAACTGTATCGCTGAGCAGCAGCTTAGCGATTGGGTAATGGTTCACGATGCGGCAAGGCCTTGTGTTCAACTCAGTGATATCGACAAGCTAATTTCCGGCGCGATGAGCCATGATGTAGGGGCTATTTTAGCGGCGCCAGTTCGTGACACGATGAAGCGAGGTGCCCAAGGGCAGATCGAACATACCGTTGAGCGAGCCGATCTATGGCATGCACTTACGCCGCAAATGTTCAGAGCAAAGCCTCTGTGGAATGCATTAAGCGAGGCGTTGCAACAAGGCGTTTCGATTACCGATGAAGCCTCAGCCTTTGAATGGAAAGGTTTATCGCCCGCTTTAGTGGCAGGGCGCTCAGATAATTTTAAGATTACTCAGCCTGAAGATTTAGCACTTGCTGAGTTCTATTTAAGTCAGAATAAGGAATAATGATGATTCGTATTGGCCATGGCTTTGATGTACATAAGTTTGGTGGTGAAGGTCCGGTAATTATAGGTGGCGTTAGAGTCCCTTATGAGCAGGGTCTTATCGCACACTCCGATGGTGATGTTGCCCTTCATGCGTTGTGTGACGCTTTATTAGGTGCGATTGCTGCCGGTGATATTGGTCGTCATTTCCCCGATACTGATGATGAGTGGAAAGGCGCGGATAGCCGTGAACTGCTAAAAGATGTTTATCGTCGAGTAAAAGAACAAGGCTACGTGATTGGTAATGCCGATATTACTATCATGGCGCAAGCTCCAAAGATGGCGCCTCATATAGACTCTATGTGCCACGCTATCGCACAAGATTTAGAAACCAGCATTAGCAATGTGAATGTAAAAGCGACGACCACTGAGCGTTTAGGTTTTACAGGTCGCAAAGAGGGCATCGCATGTGAAGCGGTGGTCCTAATTACTAAAAGTGCGTAAGCACCAACACGAAAAGAACAGCATGTCAGATATTTTATCTTCATTGGCTTATCTAAACGGTAAACCAACTGCGAAAGCAAAACTAAAAGCAAAAGCCGAACACTTTGTCGTTAATGAAGACTTAGGTTTTGAGTTCACTGGTGAAGGCGAACACCTTATGGTGCGCATTCGTAAAACGGGTGAGAACACGAGCTTTGTAGCAAACGAGCTGGCTAAAGCGTGTGGTGTTAAGTCGAAAGACGTGAGTTGGGCTGGTTTGAAGGACCGTCATGCTGTGACAGAACAGTGGTTGAGCGTGCATCTACCAAAAGGTGAACCTGACTTTTCTGCTTTTCTTGCACAATACCCAAGTATTGAGATCTTGGCGACAGCACGCCACAACAAAAAGTTACGTCCAGGCGATTTAGTTGGCAACCAATTCGAGCTAACTTTGTCTGAAGTAACGGACTGCGATGATGTAGTCAAACGTTTGGAAAAAGTCGCTCAAGTGGGCGTGCCAAATTACTTTGGTGCTCAGAGGTTTGGCAATGAAGGTAACAACTTATCTGAAGCTCGTCGTTGGGGGCGTGAAAACGTTCGTACACGTAATCAAAATAAGCGCAGCTTGTACCTCTCTGCAGCTCGTTCTTGGATCTACAACTTAATTCTTTCTGACCGTATTGAGCACGATGCGTTTGCTTCGGCATTGGTCGGCGATATTGTAGTTAAAAACGATGCTCAACTTGCTGTGACAGCCGCTAATATCGAAGCTGTAAACCAAGATATCGCCAATGGTTCTGCGTTTATTACCGTTGCTTTAGCTGGAGATAATGCGTTACCGACGACGGATGCGTCTCAAGCTCTAGAGCAGAAACACCTTGATGCTGAACCGGATCTAATGGCGCTTATTTGTGGCAACCGTATGCGCCATGATCGCCGTGAAGCCTCGTTGAAGCCGATGGGTTTAGTGTGGGAAGTAAACGAAGACAATGTCACTCTTAAATTCTCTCTGGACGCAGGCTGCTTCGCAACCGCTATCGTTCGTGAGCTAGTTGAAGAAGTACACGTAGAAAGAACCTACGAGCAATAATGATTCTGCTTGGGTCTAAGTCACTTTATATTGATATTTAAGTGACTTTATATCGGTATTTAAGTGACTTGGCATTGGTACAAAAGAAAGGATACAAGATGAAGATTTTACTCAGCAACGATGATGGTGTGCATGCTCAAGGTATTCATGAGCTGGCAAATGAATTAC
The DNA here is from genome assembly GCF_041473595.1 of Vibrio sp. 10N.222.46.A1. Taxonomy (NCBI): domain Bacteria; kingdom Pseudomonadati; phylum Pseudomonadota; class Gammaproteobacteria; order Vibrionales; family Vibrionaceae; genus Vibrio; species Vibrio sp. 10N.222.46.A1. Next base: position 768 of record NZ_JBFRSN010000261.1, on the reverse strand, counting down.
GTGATCTTGCTGAAGTTATCATTGTGGCACCTGACCGTAATCGCTCTGGTGCTTCAAATTCATTAACTTTGGAACAGCCTTTGCGTGTTCAAGAGATTGCTAGAAATACCTATTCGGTACAAGGAACACCGACCGACTGTGTACATTTCGCATTGAACGAACTCCTAAAGAGTGACATGCCTGATCTGGTTTTAACGGGTATTAATCACGGAGCTAACCTTGGTGATGACGTGCTTTATTCAGGTACAGTCGCAGCAGCAATGGAAGGCCACTTTTTAGGTGTTCAATCGGTGGCATTTTCTCTGGTTGGAAAACAACATTTTAAGACAGCGGCAGCGGTTGCTCGCCGTATTGTCGAACAACATTTAGCAAACCCAATCCCGACCAATCGCCTGTTAAACGTGAACGTCCCTGACTTAGCATTAGAACAAATATCGGGTACTCAGGTGACACGTCTAGGTGCTCGTCACCATGCTGAAGATATGATTAAGCAGAAAGACCCACGTGGTCATGATATCTATTGGCTTGGCCCTCCTGGTAAGGAGCAAGATGCTGGTGAGGGTACCGATTTTTACGCCATTGAACATGGTTTTGTGTCGGTAACACCACTACAAGTTGATCTGACGGCACATGAGTCGTTGGGTGCGATGACTACATGGTTAGGGGATAAATAAGTGAGTAATCCACAAGCTGAGCGCTTAGTTACTTTTCTGATAGAAAATGGTATTCAGGATCAAAAGGTTCTTGATGCTATTTACTTACTACCGA
>NZ_JBFRSN010000260.1:0-2608 GCF_041473595.1 Vibrio sp. 10N.222.46.A1 | reverse complement strand
TTTCATAAGCGGCTTATCTATTTACTCATTCAAATATTATGAGCTTGGCGCGACTCGTTTCTCTTTCAACTGTTCAATAACATAATCAGGAGCCACTTTACCTAGCTCACCCAAGCAATCATCTGTTTTTTCATTGCCATAGCGTACATAAATATCGCATACCACGTATAACTGTTCTGGAGAGCCAGAGATCAAATACGCTTTCTCGAACGATTTAGTCGATTTGTCGATATCCAGCTCTTCTTGTAGTACCCCATTCAAGTACCAGTAGTAGCTGTTATCTTTTGCAAGTTCTGCTGCTACTTCAATCTCTTTGGCTGCTGCTGCCTTGTCTTCAAGGCGAACCAAAGTTAATGATTTAGAATAGTGCATCGCTGCATTGTCCGGCACGTTCTTCAAACCACGATCCAACACCTCGACCGCTTGTTGATCTTTATTCTGAGCTCGGAAGTTATCCGCGTAGCTCAGCCAAACTTGAGGGTCTTTCTGGTGAGTATTAATCAACTCAAGATAAATCGTTTCCGCTTTATCCCATTCATTGTGCCAACGGAGCACGTCAGCGAACAACAATTGAAACTTTTCAGATTCTTGTGATTCCAAGAATGTTATTAACTCAGCGACAGGTTGTTCGATTTGTGCTTTCTGTTCTTTATCTAACGTATTGTAATCACGAACTAAGTTCGATGTTGCTGAATGACGAACCATAGAGTCTGTATCGCTCAGCAAAGGCGAAACTAACGCCCAACGATGCTCAAGTTGATATGGCGAAGAACCGATAATCGAAGCCTCACGAACTTCAGGGTTTTGATCTTTCAAACCTCTTGCCACCGCCACCAGCGCATTCTGGCTTGGATATGAAGCAAGCTCTTGCAGTGCACCAGTACGATTTTCAACAGATTGATTTTGATCTTGTGCCATGTAAGACAACTGTTGAATACGGGTTTGAGTGTCCGTCATTTCGAGCACTTGATTGATATTTTGTGCCGGTGCGTCAACAGTTTGCTGAACGCTATTCGCTGCCATCGCAGACGTTGAAATCAATGCGGACGTTGAAACTAATAGAGCAACAGCCGTCGCTAAACTCTTCTTCATCATAGTATTACCTTAAACTGGAGAACTTAGCCTGTCCTTAGACTCGTATCTGATTAAATTTGTCTTGGACCTGTTGACCCAAAAAACGAGTTAAAACTTGGTCTCGAACGTAGTTTGTTGCGCCTGTTTTGCACGATGTGCCATCAATACTGAATCACTGAATTTGCCATGAGCAACCGGATGCCCCATCGCACGAGCGATATAAGCCATCGACTTGTCGACATGAGAAAAGAACTTGTGCCAACCTGCACATAAGTAGTTCAAGCCCGGTTCGCCTGCGCGAGTTTTGATAAAGCGGTTTTTAGGACATTCACCATGACAAGCAAACTTGTAATCACACTGCTGACATTGACTGGTCATTGTGCGTGATTTAGCGAAACCAAACTTTTGCTGTGGTGCGCTGTACGCTAAATCATCAAGCTTCTCGTGGTGGATATTGCCAATTTTGTATTCAGGGTAAACGTAGTGGTCACAAGAGAACACATCACCGTTTGGCTCCATCGCTAGGCCTTTACCGCAGATCTCATTCAGAGTGCAAAGCGGATTCGGACGACCAATCCACGTTTCTAAGCTCGCTTCAAAATACTGAACGAACACTTTACCGATGTCGTTCTTCGCCCACTCATCAAACACAGAGATCAGGAAGTTACCCCAAGCTAAATCCGACACACACCACGATTCCATGATCGAGTCTTTATGGCCGGGGATCAGGCGTTTTTCGCCTTGTTTTAGCTGCTCACTCACTTGGGATGTTTGTGGCGCAACCGTTCTAAAGGTTTTCTGTTCAACGATAGGAATAAACTGCATTTGTGGAGACTTCACCACATCACGTAGGAAGCGATACACCTCAAGTGCATTTTGACTGGTGAGGTTATTCACACAAGTCAACGTTGCAAATTTAACTTGATGTTTGTGCAGCAACTCAACCGCCGCCATCACTTGTTTGAATGTGCCACGGCCTGCTCTGTTAACACGATACGCATTGTGCAGCATTTCAGGACCTTCAATACTCAAGCCGATCAGGAAGTTATTCTTTGCTAAGAATCGGCCCCAATCGTCATTGAGCAGTGTGCCATTGGTTTGCAGATCGTTTGAGATCAACACACCTTCAGGTCGGTACTTTTTCTGTAGTTCAACCACTCTTTCAAAGTACGCTAAACCCAGCATAGTTGGCTCGCCGCCCTGCCATGAGAAGATAATTTCAGGCGTGTTTTGACCTTCGATATATTGTCGGATGTAGGTTTCTAGCGTCTCATCATCCATTCTCGGAGAACTGCCTTTCTTGTACTCCAACAAATCTTGCTTACTTAGGTAATAACAATATTTACAGTCGATGTTGCACGCTGCGCCAATTGGCTTAGCCATAACATGCAAGCGTTTAGACGCTTTACCATTGTATTGTGGACCTTGAGTAATGTGCATGATTTATCTACCTATCTTAGTGTCTGTAGCCATCATAATGCCTATTTCAATCAGTGGCATGTTATACCCTTTATAACCAATAGGAATGACCTTA
>NZ_JBFRSN010000259.1:0-975 GCF_041473595.1 Vibrio sp. 10N.222.46.A1 | reverse complement strand
CTTCTAAAAAATCCCAAGTGTACGCTCTTGCATACAATAATGAAAATCGGGTATTTTCTCGAAAGCTTGACATGATTGATAAAAGTGGCAATGCGGCAAAAGTTTTAAGAGAGGTTCTTGGGGTTCCTGTAACAGTGCCTGTTTGGGTCGAAGATGAAATAAAAGAAGTTGTAAAAAAATACTCTGAACAAGGCGTCGATGAGGGCTTGTTTCAACGAATGAGACAGGAACTAGAAGAGAAAGAACTGCAAGAATTTATGCCCAAAGCAATCACTCTAGTTGTGGAGAGTCTAAATGATAAAGCTTAATAAGGGGTCTAAGCCACAAGTTCTGGTAGACAATGCTACAAACTGGACCAATGAATTACTTGGTTTTATTCAGCGCGATGAAAAGGTTCCTTCATCTGTTTCAAATCGTTATAACCATTCAGATGTGAAAGGTCTTCTCAAGCAGGAAGCTAAAAATAAATGCATGTACTGTGAGAGTAAAGTGAGTCACGTATCATATGAGCATATAGAACATATTAAACCTAAGGCTAAAGATAAGTACCCAGATTTAACGTTCGAATGGCAAAATTTAGGGCTTGCATGCCCTGTTTGCAACATGAATAAAAGTGACGAATACGACCAAAATCTGCCATTTTTAAACCCGTTTAATGATGAACCGAGTGACCACCTATATGCTGCGGGCCCCTACGTATTTGGAAAGCCAGGTCAAAACAGAGGGAAGTTGACGGAGAAAGTCATTGAATTAAATAGAATGGACCTTGTAGAACAGCGACTAGAAAGAATAGATGCAATACGCCAACTTATGGATAGCTATGAAAACGAGCATAATCCAATACTCAAAAAGGCAATTTATAAAGAGCTTGTAGAAGAGTTAGGGGAAGATAAAGCATATTCATTTGTACTGAATTCAATAGTGGATGTTGTCGGAATACGCACCGTATAACTGAGGCGGATTCTAAGTATACGA
>NZ_JBFRSN010000258.1:0-540 GCF_041473595.1 Vibrio sp. 10N.222.46.A1 | reverse complement strand
ACGCAACACCTTAATCCTTATTCGTTAGGGCTAAATTTCGTAAGCCTCAAACCAACGACATTTAAGGTTTGGCTTTTTGCTCTTTAAAGAAGAGAAATGCTCTTTCGTTGTAAACCTAGCGCAAGACAATACACGTATTTTAGGTAAATCGGCTAAGCACAGTATTGATTTATCCGTTAGGCTCACTGACGTTAAAAACAATGCTTCTAAATTTGGCAATGTACTGATTGGCTGCAAAGATAAGACCTTTTGATTTGTATACATCGTACCTTCAACACCTAAACTTATAAGCTCTGTAAAACCTGATAGGCATTCTAAATTGTTTAGTTTTTTCGCACCCTCAATGAATAGATAGCGCAAATTAGGTAGGCTTGCTAAAACCTCAAAATTTTCAGCCTTGCTGACTCCTGATATTTTAAGCGTTTCCAACTTATTCAAATTAATCAATGGAAGTAGCGTGTCTGAAGATAGCCTCTCAATTTCCAAATATTCTAAGTTTTGCAGTTCTGTTATTTCACTAAGGAATTCAACGTTTACCTG
>NZ_JBFRSN010000257.1:10254-18254 GCF_041473595.1 Vibrio sp. 10N.222.46.A1 | reverse complement strand
TAGACAATAAAAAAGCCGCTTACTTTTCAGTATGCGGCTTTGCAAAATTATTAACGGTTGGTCAACACACCACTATGGGCGGTAAACCTTAACGTTGTGGAAGCCTTGTTCTTGCAAGTAAAGCGCTTGCAGACGGCTCATGACACCACGGTCACAGTACAACAAGTACTCTTTCGATTGGTCTAGGTCACCAAACTGAGTTGAAAGCTTGAAGAACGGGATGTGTTTGATTTCAACACCATCGATCTCTAGCGGGCTTTCATCTTCTTCGTCTGGGCTACGGATATCAAGAACGACAGCGTGCTCAGCAACGGCTTGAACTTGCTCCACTTCTGGTGCCTGTTCTTGGCTCTCTTTCTCGATATCACGGATATCCATAATACGAGCGTTCTCGATCACTTGCTCCAGCACTTCGAAGTTAAACTTAGCTTCTTCCGCTTCTAGTTTGCCTTTCTTCGCTTTCACGGTTGGCTTCTTAGAGATAACACCACAATACTCAGGCATTACTTTAGCGAAGTCTTCAGTACCAATCTTACGAGACAGGTCGATGATGTCTTCTTTGTCCCAGTTGATCAGTGGACGAAGGATCAAAGTGTCCGTCACGTTGTCGATATGACGCAGGTTAGTTAGCGTTTGGCTAGAAACCTGACCAAGAGCTTCACCCGTTACTAGTGCTTCGATACCAAAACGCTCTGCAACCATACCACCAGCACGCATGAACATACGCTTAAGAACAACGCCCATTTGACCGTCTTCAACGTTCTCAAGGATCTCTGCAACTACAGGTTCAAAATCAATAGAGATGAACTTCACCTTTGCAGATGAACCGTATTTATCCCATAGATAATGAGAAACCTGCTTAACACCAATCTCGTGAGCAGGGCCACCAAGATTGAAGAAGCAGTAATGCACTTTAGAACCACGTTTGATGTGTAAGTAGCTTGAAACACCAGAATCAAAGCCACCAGAGATCAAGCTAAGCAGATCTTCTTGAGTACCAAGAGGGAAACCACCTAGGCCTTTATGACGTTCAATAACTTGGTTTAGCTTATCGTTCTCGACTTCAACTTTAACGGTAATATCTGGATTTTTCAGTTTTACTTTTGCTGATTCAACCGCTTGATTTAGACCGCCGCCTACGTAGCGTTCTAGCTCGATAGAAGTAAAATCATGCTTACCACGACGCTTAGCACGTACAGAGAAAGTCTTACCTTCAATAAGAGCACCGCTACGCTCGAGAACTTGCTCGTAAATATTGTGCAGGTCTTTAAATTCTGATTGCTGAACTTCAAGGGAGTGATGAATACCCGGAGTTTGCGTCAATACTTCAAGTGTTTCTTTAAAGTATTTGTCGCTCTCAGACGTCACTTCGATATGGTCACGGCGGTTGAAGACAGCCACAGACTCAGTACGACGCTGAAGAATAGTACGAATATTACGTTCTAGAATCTTTGTGAAGCGCTTACGCACCGATTCACTTTTTACAAAAATTTCCGGGTGGGGCTTAACAATAAATTTCATAGTACTTTCACGCCAATAAGGTTCACAATTTTAATAGGTTCATCACCACGTAAAAGGTCATTTCACATAGTTATTGAAGCAATAATAGATCAATATTAAATCTAAGGGCGCGAATTATACATGAGAAAATCAAACAAGGAAAAGAGTGCGTGCTTTGGTGCCATTAATAAACTCACCTTAGTGACAAACTATCGTCTCGATTTCATCCAAGCTCATTTATCCATATCTTCTCTTCTCTTCTCTTCTCTTCTCTTCTCTTCTCTTACTAGCTTGGTACAAACCCTTTTGTGTATCAGACAAAGAAAAAGCCCAATCTACGACAGATTGAGCTTTGGGATGCATATTCTTGGTAAATACTATTCAGTGATTACTGGGACTTCTTCACTGTAAAGCGGTTCGCCCTGCATAATACTGATTTCAACACGACGGTTTAAGCTACGTTGCCATTCAGTATCGTTCGGCTCTACTGGCTCAGTATCAGCCATACCACGCACTCTTAAGCGTTGATGAGAGAAACCACGGACCTTTTCCATCTCTTGAGCCACAGACACCGCACGCTGCGATGATAAGTCCCAATTAGAACGGTAAAGCTCAGAATCAAGACGTTGATTATCAGTATGCCCAGAGATTCGGACAATGCCCGGAACATCTTTCACTAACTCGGCAACCTGTCTCACCAAAGGTCGGAACTTAGGCTGTAGGAAAGCGGATCCTGATGGGAATGCACCCTTCTCGCGAATTCGAATCACAATTTGCTGGCCAAGGTTTTCCACCTCAATCGCGCCTTGGTCGATCTCTCGCTCCAACGCCTTCTTGATGCTCTCCATCAAGGTTTCCATCTCTTGAGACTGTTCTTGAGCTTGCTGTTGCTGCTGATCTGATTCTGAGTTTTGGTTGTTGTGCGCAGAAACCTCTGCTGATTTACCCCCCGTCATCTTGCCCTGATCACGCATCGTACCGCCAGCACGCTCAGATTCCCCTTCATGAAACTCTAGAGTTTGCTGCGTAATATCAATGGTTTGCTGCATGATTACATCAATAGGCGTCGGTTCTGGGCGACCAGGACGAAACTCCTGCGCAATAATGCTGGTACCTTTAGGAATGTCTTTTACTTCCAAGCGGTTTTGTACACCAAACGCGAATTTCATTGAGCCTGCGATCTGTTTAAATTTCAGTACGTCCATCTCAGAGAATGAGAGGAGCAGTACAAAGAAACACATCAACAATGACATCAAGTCAGCAAATGTTCCCATCCATTGTGGCAAACCCGGAGGGGGACATTTACATGGATTTTCTTCATCCATTTTTATTCCCCTTAAGCCATTTCACCATCAATCGTACGTTTACCTTCGTTAAGGTAACTCTTCAGGTAACCGTCAATAACTCGTGGGTTTTGACCATCTTGAATCGCGAGTACGCCATCCATCACCAAACGACGATTCAGTGTCTCTTGGTCACGACGTAGAGCAAGTTTGTCCGCGATAGGGAAGAACACCATGTTCGAAAGAATTGCACCATATAGAGTGGTTAAAAGTGCAACCGCCATCGCCGGCCCGATCGCTTTTGGATCATCCATGTTCGAAAGCATGGCAACCAAACCAACCAAGGTACCAATCATACCCATTGCGGGTGCAACATCACCAAAAGCTGTAAATACTTTAGCGCCCTGTTCGTGACGTTCTGTGGTTAACGCGATGTCTTTTTGCAGTGCTGCACGCACTACATCACCATCATGGCCATCAACCAATAGGTCGATACCCTTTTGCATGAAACTGTTGCTGATTTCCATCTCTTCAAGTGCTAAGAAACCGCCTTTACGCGCGGCATCCGCCATCTCTACGACTTTAGCAATAAGATCTTCTGGCTCATCGGCTTTAAACATAAATGCTTTACCGGCAATTTTTGCCGCACCAAAGAACTGTCCCATGGTGAATTTCATTAGAACAACAAACGTTGAACCACCAATCACGATCAAAACGGATGTCGTGTCATAGAACATCCCGAGGCTTCCACCTAGGATCATTGCCATAATTACGAAGGCAAATCCACCAATCAAACCTATTAGGGTTGCTAAATCCACTGAGCACTCCTCATGCTTTTTTACAGTTCTACGTCGACGATAATATTCTTATCGGCAAGACTATAAGATCTTTTAGTTAATTCTTCGTCTAAGTATCACACTTTTCGTTTTTGAATCACAACTATTGGCTTACTTTGGACTTATCCAAAGCGTATAAACTCGATAAAGCCACGGTTATTCAATCAAAGTAAATTCAAGCGCCTTAAAAACGAACTTTCTAGCAAAAATTCTTGGTTACATTTGACCATCTCAGCGGCCTAGGGTAACGTTCGTTCATCTTTCCAAACGCAGATTTATTATGGCTACTAAGAAACCTGAAAATATGAGCTTTGAAGCGGCTATCGAAGAGCTTGATGGCTTGGTTGATCAACTAGAAAATGGTGATCTAGCTTTAGATGATGCGCTGAAAAAGTTCGAACGAGGCATCTCCCTCGCTCGTGCTGGTCAAAGTAAACTAAACGACGCTGAACAGCGTGTTAGCATCCTGCTGCAAAATGATGAAAATGCAGAACTGAGTGACTTTAACCCACAACCTGAATAACAAATTGTATGAGATCCCCTATGATCGAGACGTTATTGTCTTATCAAGCACGTAATAACGAGCAACTTAACCTTTGGCTTGATCGCCTGCCACACCAAAATCAGAATCTCATTAACGCGATGCGTTATGGGTTACTTTTAGGCGGCAAACGCGCACGTCCGTTTCTTGTCTACATTACAGGGGAAATGCTCGGTTGCACTGCGGAAGAACTCGACACTCCAGCTTCAGCAATCGAATGTATTCATGCCTATTCTCTGATTCACGACGACCTTCCAGCAATGGACGACGACGAATTGCGTCGTGGCCATCAGACTTGTCACATTAAATACGATGAAGCAACGGCAATTTTAACTGGCGATGCACTACAAACTCTCGCGTTTACTATACTTGCGGAAGGCACATTAAGTGCTGACGGGGAAAGCAATCGCGTTCGAATGATTCAACGCCTAGCAGAAGCATCTGGTGCACAAGGTATGTGTATTGGACAAGCACTTGATATTGAAGCTGAAAACCGCTCTGTCACGCTAGAGGAGTTAGAAGAAGTTCACCGTAACAAGACTGGTGCTCTAATGAAGAGTGCGATTCGTTTAGGTGCTCTAGCTGCTGGCGAAAAAGCGTTCGAAGTGATGCCTCAATTAGATAAGTACGCCGATGCAATCGGGTTAGCCTTCCAAGTTCAGGATGATATTTTAGATATCATTAGCGATACCGAAACTTTGGGTAAACCACAGGGCTCTGATCAAGAATTGAACAAAAGCACCTACCCTTCTTTGTTAGGTTTAGAGGGCGCTCAAGAAAAAGCGCAAACTCTGCTACAGGAAGCGCTTCAAGCTTTGGCTGCAATCCCATACAATACCCAGTTACTCGAAGAGTTCGCCCGATACGTCATCGAGCGCAAGAACTAAGACAATAAGCGCGCATTACCTATGACTCTTGATATATCCAAGTACCCAACTCTTGCTTTGGCTGATAAGCCAGAGGATTTGCGTCTACTTCCAAAAGAGACGCTTACACAGCTTTGTGATGAATTACGCACCTATCTTCTAAACTCAGTGAGCCAGTCAAGTGGCCACTTAGCATCGGGCTTAGGTACGGTAGAGCTAACCGTTGCTCTGCACTACGTGTACAACACGCCTTTTGACCAGTTGGTTTGGGATGTTGGTCACCAAGCCTACCCGCACAAGATCCTTACAGGTCGTCGTGACCGCTTATCGACTATCCGTCAAAAAGATGGACTGCATCCATTCCCATGGCGGCAAGAGAGCGAATACGACACGCTTTCTGTTGGTCACTCTTCAACATCGATCAGCGCCGGACTTGGTATGGCGATCAGTGCGAAGAAAGAGGGCAAGAACCGTAAAGTCGTCAGTGTGATTGGTGATGGCGCGATTACCGCAGGTATGGCCTTCGAAGCGATGAACCACGCGGGTGATATTCACAATGACATGCTGGTTATCCTGAACGATAACGAGATGTCGATCTCTGAAAACGTCGGTGCGCTAAACAATCACCTAGCTCAAGTTCTTTCTGGCAGTCTTTACACGTCAATTCGTGAGGGCGGCAAGAAAGTGCTATCGGGCGTTCCGCCGATTAAAGAGCTCGTTCGTCGTACAGAAGAACATCTAAAAGGCATGGTTGTCCCTGGCACCATGTTTGAAGAGTTAGGCTTTAACTACATTGGTCCGGTTGACGGTCACGATGTGAATGAGCTGATTAAAACGCTGAAGAACATGAGAGACCTAAAAGGCCCTCAGTTCCTGCATATCATGACCAAGAAAGGCAAAGGCTACGAGCCAGCAGAGAAAGATCCAATCGGTTACCACGGCGTTCCGAAATTCGATCCCGCACACTCAAGTCTGCCTAAGAGCACCAGCTCGAAACCAACTTTCTCTAAGATTTTTGGCGACTTCCTGTGTGATATGGCTGCGCAAGATCCTAAGCTGATGGCAATTACGCCAGCAATGCGTGAAGGTTCTGGCATGGTGCGTTTCTCGAAAGAATACCCAGAACAGTACTTCGATGTAGCGATTGCTGAGCAGCACGCAGTGACACTAGCAACGGGTATGGCGATTGCGGGTGATAAGCCGATTGTGGCTATCTACTCGACGTTCTTACAACGTGGCTACGATCAACTGATCCACGATGTCGCTATCATGGATCTACCGGTTATGTTCGCTATTGACCGTGCAGGTCTTGTTGGCGCCGATGGTCAAACACACCAAGGTGCGTTCGACTTAAGCTTTATGCGCTGTATTCCAAACATGGTGATCATGGCACCAAGCGACGAAAACGAATGTCGCCAAATGCTATACACTGGCCACCAGCACACAGGTCCAAGTGCCGTTCGTTATCCTCGTGGTAATGGTATGGGCACCGAGATTCAAAGTGAGTTTACTGCGCTAGAGATTGGTAAAGGTCGTATCGTTCGCGAAAGCAAAAAAGCAAAAGATGGCTCGAAAGTCGCTATCCTAAGCTTCGGTACTTTCCTTGAGAGTGCACTTCAAACCGCAGACGCTATCGATGCGACAGTGGCTGATATGCGCTTTGTGAAGCCACTCGATGAAGCTTTGATCAAACAACTTGCTGCAGACTACGATGTACTTGTTACTATCGAAGAAAACGCAATAGCAGGTGGTGCGGGCGCGGGTGTGATTGAATTCTTGATGCAAGAGAAACTACTGATGCCAGTATTGAATCTTGGCCTCCCAGACAAGTTTATTGCTCAAGGAACACAGGATGAGCTGCATGAAGAGCTTGGCTTAGATGCGAAAGGCATTGAGAAGTCGATCTCTGACTATCTTGCTAAATAGCCTTAACACGTAAGCTCGTAAGCTCGTAAGCTCGTAAGCTCTAAAATCGTAAGCAATAAAAGCAATAAAAGCAAAAAAGGTTGGCCCTAGGGTCAACCTTTTTAGTATCCGAGACTTAGCTTAATGTGCTTGCAACTAAGTCTTAATCCTTTAGCTAACTTAAACTAACCAGCCCGCGAAATGTGCCACTGCGTACAAGGCAACAGCCGCCATAATACCCGCCACGATATCATCAATCATGATACCTAAGCCGCCGTGTACTCGTTTATCTAGCCAGCCAATAGGCCAAGGCTTCACCATATCGAAAAAGCGAAATAGAACAAAACCAGTGAATAACCATTTCCAGTCATCCGTAGGGATATTCAATAAAGGCACTAGGCCCATGGTGATCCAAAAGCCCGCAAACTCATCCCATACGATAGAGCCATGGTCGTGTACACCCATATCATCAGATGTCACCTGGCAGATCTTGATACCGATAATACAACTAACAACCACTACTGCGACATAAGCAGGAAACGGTAACTGAACCAGCAATAGATAAAATGGAATCGACGCAAGCGTGCCCATTGTGCCTGGAATAATCGGCGATAAGCCACTGCCAAAACCCGTAGCCAATAAGTGCCAAGGATTTTTAAGAGAAATAAGAGAAAGTGGATTTGTCATCAATTAACCTTAAAGTGATCGTAACCAGTTAAGTTCCAGCTTAGTGGTTCACCATTATTGTGTAATTCAAAATATTCTACAGGTCTTATCTGGCCAATGCAGGTGACTTTTGTACCTGTGTGCGACAAAGCACTTTCCAATGAACCTTTATTCTCTTCCGGCACGGTAAAGCAGAGTTCGTACTCTTCACCACTGGTCAATGCATACTGCTGTGCAGAACCGGTATCAGAAGAGAATTGAAGTAATTCAGCGGAGATTGGTAACGCACTCACATCAATGCTTGCACCGACCTGAGAACGCTTAAGGATGTGTTTTAAATCGGCAATAACGCCATCAGAGATATCAATAGCCGATGAAGCTAGGTTCACGAGCGCCTGCCCCG
>NZ_JBFRSN010000257.1:0-9463 GCF_041473595.1 Vibrio sp. 10N.222.46.A1 | reverse complement strand
CCCCGCCAATACTCGTGGAGAGCTGATGTAGTGCCTCTCTTCTAACTCAAGTGCATAAGGCTTAGCTTTGTTCTGTTCTGGGTCTAATATCACCTCTAGCCCAGCTTTGCTGTCACCTAAGTTACCCGTTACGTAAATCCAGTCCCCCACTTTCGCGCCATCTCTGCGTAGTGCTCGGCCTTCTGGCACAAAGCCCTGTACAGTCAGCGTTAAACTCAGCGGCCCTTTGGTCGTGTCACCACCAATAAGTTGAATACCAAAATAGTCTGCAAGTTTGAAGAAGGAATCACAGAAGGGAGCAAGCCATTCTTCATCGATTTCTGGCATGGTTAACGCAAATGAAACCCAGGCAGGCGTCGCACCCATCGCCGCAAGGTCGCTAATGTTCGAAGCCAACGCCTTGTGTGCTACCCATGCCGGATTCGCCTCTGTTAAGAAGTGAGTGCCCGCAACTAAAGTATCCGTGCTAATCGCTATCTGAACATTACTTGGCGCTTTGACCAAAGCACAGTCATCGCCAGCAGCCAGATGTACGTCTTTACGTTGTGGTTGTCGATTTACAAAATATTTTTCAATCAGGTTAAATTCGCCAGACATCACATGCCCTATCTTTAGTCTTCATACAAATCACCGTAATTATTGATATTACAGAAATTTAGTTACAAAAAAGGCCAGCATAAAAGCTGACCTTTAGATTCAATATACGAACGTCTTATTTCTTACGAACGTGCGGTGCAGCTTTATCAAGCACACCGTTAACAAACTTATGGCTGTCTTCTGCTGCGAATACTTTCGCAAGCTCGATAGCTTCATTGATAACCACTTTGTATGGTACATCTTCGCGACGAGTCATCTCGTACATAGCTAAACGTAGAAGCGCTAGTTCCATCAAATCCAAATCTTGCATAGGGCGAGATACGAATGGACGAAGCTTGCTATCAAGTTCCATGTGGCTAAGAGCAACACCAGTTAGTAGGTCGCGGAAGTATGCAACGTCTGTTTCTGGCATAGCTAGAGCAGGTTCTGCGGCATGATGCTCTTCTTCATCATACTTACCACCAGATAAGAACTGTTCTTCAACGGTAGCAATATTTTCTTTAGTAATTTGCCAAGAATAAATTGCTTGTAGAGCAAATTGACGTGCGTTACGACGTGCGGCTGGTTTCACACTGGCCCCCATTAGGAATCGATTTCAGAAAGAACGTTGATCATCTCAAGTGCGCTAAGTGCGGCTTCTGCACCCTTATTACCAGCCTTGGTTCCTGCGCGTTCAATAGCTTGATCGATCGTATCAACAGTAAGAACACCAAACGCTACTGGAAGAGAAAATTCCAGAGACACTTGTGCCAAACCTTTATTACATTCACTACAAACATAGTCAAAGTGAGGTGTACCGCCACGGATTACTGTACCAAGAGATACAATCGCATCGAACTTACCTGTTTTTGCAACGCGTTGCGCTACAAGTGGAAGTTCTACTGCACCAGGGCAACGAACAACAGTGATGTTGTCTTCGCTTACTTGTCCATGACGCTTTAAAGTATCGATTGCACCAGAAAGTAAACTTTCGTTAATAAAACTGTTGAAACGAGCAATAACGATAGCAATTTTTGCATTTGGCGCTGGGAAGCCACCCTCGATCACTTTCATAAGCCTTCCTTTAACTATTTTCATCAAGTGAGAATCGCCGGATTCTAGCACAAAACTGTGAGCAATATCTAATGCTAATTTAGAAGAACAGACACCGGAGATGTAAAGATGATAACGCAGCGCTGCTGCCAACCATATTGGAGCAGCAAGTAGCCAAACTTGTGTATTCAACACGTTTTGAATCGGGCTTGGCTACTTTACTCTTTTATCGTAATTAACCTCTAAAAGAGCCACTGAAATCATCGGTAAATTATGTCGCTATAAACGGACAGACGTCATCTTACTCGCAAACGTATTCAACAACATTAAGGCCAAAACCACCCAATGCGTGGTAACGCTTAGTGCTTGAAGACAACAAACGCATATCATGAACACCTAGGTCTTGTAGAATCTGAGAACCCACACCAACACGACGAGAAGTACCTTGTTTCTTAGCCATGGTTGGTTGCTCATTCTTATCTTGAGCTTCGAACGTCTTCACTTTATGAATCAAAGAATCAGACGACTCTTCGTTGCCAAGAATAACCAGCACACCGCCTTCATCGCCAATGCGCTTCATCGCTTTATCTAGCGACCAGCTGCGCTCGGTACCACGGTCTGAATGAAGCAGATCGGTAAACGTGTCATGCAGGTGAACACGCACCAAAGGAGCACCTTCGGTTAAGCTGCCTTTTTGCATTGCATAGTGGATCTGGTTATCAATCGTGTCACGGTAAGTCACAAGCTCGAAATCACCAAACTCTGTTGGCAAATGACATTGTGCAACGCGCTCAATCGTTGTTTCTGTGTTGTTACGGTATTCGATCAAGTCAGCTATGGTGCCTAGCTTGATGTCATGCTTTTCTGCGAACACTTCAAGATCAGGGCGACGTGCCATGGTGCCATCGTCATTTAGGATCTCAACGATAACAGACGCTGGCTCACAGCCTGCTAACCGAGCTAAGTCACAACCTGCTTCAGTATGGCCTGCGCGAGTTAGAACACCACCTTCTTGAGCAGTCAGAGGGAAGATATGGCCAGGTTGAACTAAGTCAGCCGCTTTTGCGTCTTTTGCCACAGCAGCTTGAACGGTAACAGCGCGGTCTGATGCAGAAATACCGGTTGTTACGCCCTCTGCCGCTTCAATCGAAACCGTAAAGTTAGTAGTGTATTGAGCGTTGTTGTCTTGGACCATAGGCGCTAAACCCATGCGGTTTGAACGCTCTTTGGTCAGTGTTAAACAGATTAAGCCACGGCCATACATCGCCATGAAGTTAATCGCTTCTGGCGTAACATGTTCTGCTGCCATGATCAGATCGCCTTCATTTTCGCGATCTTCATCATCCATCAGGATAACCATTTTCCCTAGGCGAATGTCTTCAATAATTTCTTGAGGAGTACTAATTGGCATTGTTCTATATCCTTTGAAATGGTTCTGCTTCCTAGAACCGACACTATTTAAACCTGATGATATTGCTCGCTTTTACAAAGTGATGTTTAGTGCACTTTATACCAACGGTTAGGCAAAACCATTCTGCTGTAAGAATTCCATTGTTAATCGAGAGTCAGGCTCAGACTCTTGCTGCTGGCCTTGCAGTAAACGCTCCATATAGCGCGCTAATACATCGACTTCTAGATTCACTTTGCGACCAACATTGAATTGATCTATGGTCGTTTCTGAAGAGGTATGAGGAACGATAGTCAGCTTAAAGGCATTCTTGCGTAAATCATTCACCGTCAAGCTAATACCATCAACGGTGACTGAACCTTTTTGAGCTACGTACTTTGAGATCTCTGCTGGCATTTCTACCCAAAACTCAATTGCACGGCCAACTTGGTTGCGTTCAACAATCTCACCCACGCCATCAACGTGACCAGACACAATGTGTCCACCGAAACGCGTGGTTGGTAACATTGCTTTCTCAAGGTTAACTTTATCGCCCGCTTGGTAATCGACAAAACCCGTTTTTTTCAGGGTCTCAAGCGAAAGATCTGCACTGTAGCTGTGGTCGTTAAACTCAACCACCGTCAAACACACACCATTGGTCGCGATACTGTCGCCTAACTTAACGTCAGCCATATCAAGATTACCAACATTAACCGTTACGGTGATGTCTTCTCCGCGGGGAGTGATTGCACTCAATGTACCTACGGCTTCTACAATTCCTGTAAACATTTTAAAACTCTTTTTGTTGTCAACGACACGTATGCTGTTGGAATGACTATTTCTACTGTGGTTTCGTCGCGATAATAGGTTTCGCGACGATGCGAATATCCACACCAACCTGTCGAACATCTTTAATTTCTAGGTCAATCACATCAGACATTGAAGTGAGCCCTAATGCGCCCATCAAACCTCGTCCATCACTGCCCATTAGTTTAGGTGCTAAATAGAGGATTAGCTCATCCACTAACTGCGCTTCAATCAAGCTTTTTGCCAATGTAGCACCCGCTTCGACCCAAATATGGTCGATATGATTCGCAGGTAATTGGCGCATCAAATCGTGTAAATCGAGCTGACCTGCATCTGTGGTTTCGACTTCAATATCAGCAGAGGTTTCAGCGACTCTCAATACCGATGTTGGAGTTTGGAATAACTTGAGCTCAGGATACAGTTGATTTTGGCGATCAAGAATCACGCGAATTGGCTGACGAAGTTCATCTTCAGCGTAATGAGCTTTAATACTGCTTGGCAACTCTGCCCAGCGAACATTCAACGAGGCGTTGTCTTCAATCACCGTCTGGCTAGTTGATAACACAGCGCCTGATTTTGCTCGGTAGTTCTGAACATCACGACGCGCTTCTGGCGATGTGATCCACTGGCTTTGACCATTTTCCAATGCCGTTTGCCCATCAAGGCTAGCGGCCATCTTTAACTGAACGAATGGCATGCCCGTTTGCATACGCTTGATAAATGCAGGGTTCAAGTCGAGAGCATCTTGCTCTAATAAACCGATTTCAACCTCAATACCCGCATCGCGTAGCATTTTGATACCACGACCTGCAACTTTTGGGTTTGGGTCCTGCATGGCACAAATCACTTTGGCTACTTGAGCCTTAATCAAACCTTCAGCACAAGGTGGCGTTCGACCATAGTGCGAGCAAGGTTCTAGCGTGACATAAGCAGTCGCACCTTTTGCTTTGTCGCCCGCCATTCGCATAGCATGTACCTCAGCATGAGGCTCACCGGCTTTGGCATGAAAACCTTCGCCAACGATCTGACCGTCACTGTGTACGATGACACAGCCAACATTAGGGTTTGGTGCAGTGGTGTAAATGCCGCGTTTTGCTAACTGAATAGCACGCGACATCATTTGAAAATCTAGGGGAGTAAAGTTTGACATGATTGAGGAGTTAGTCCTCTAATTTAGCGATTTCTTCGCCAAACTCTCGGATGTCTTCAAAGCTGCGGTAAACAGAGGCAAAACGAATGTACGCCACTTTGTCCAATTCTTTCAATTGGCCCATCACAAGGTTACCAATCATTTCGCTTGGTACTTCACGCTCACCAGTTGCACGGAGTTGTGACTTAATCGTACTGATCGCAAGTTCAATCGCATCAGCACTCACTGGGCGTTTTTCTAGGGCGCGCTGTACACCACCCACCATTTTATCTTCATTAAATGGTTCGCGGTTTCCATTCGACTTTATGACTTTAGGCATCACAAGTTCTGCCGATTCGAAAGTCGTAAAACGTTCACTACATGCAAGGCATTGACGGCGACGACGAACCTGATGGCCATCGGCTACCAGTCTTGAATCGATTACTTTAGTGTCGTTCTCTGAACAAAAAGGACAATGCATATCACCTCCAAATAATTGAATATCAGTGTAACGGAATTGCCAAACGTTAGGAAAGAAAAAGGGCCAATTAAGGCCCTTTTGTGTGGTAATTCATTGATTATTGCTACTCGAGCGCCATTTCAAAAATGAGCTGAGGAGTAAAATTAACGACCAGCGTTAACCGCGAACTAAATAGTTCGCTTTACCTACCCACTTGTAGCTTGTCAGCTCTTCTAAGCCCATTGGGCCGCGAGCATGCAGCTTTTGAGTAGACACAGCAACTTCAGCGCCTAAACCAAACTGTGCGCCATCTGTAAAACGTGTTGATGCATTCACATAGACTGCAGCTGAACCGACTGAATTAATAAAGCGCTCTGAGCTCTCTAGACTGTTAGTCATAATCGCATCTGAGTGACTCGCGTTGTGTACGCGCATGTGGTCAATCGCTTCTGCAACGTCAGCAACCACTTTCACGCCTAGCGTGTAGCTTAGCCATTCTGTGTCAAAGTCGCCTTCAACCGCATCACGTTGGTCTTCAAAACCAGTAAGCAATAATTTAGCACTCGCGTCAGCAACCAAGGTTACTTTGCCTGCTAAACGCTGTGTTAGCTTAGCAAGGAAAGCCTCAGCAACCGCTTCATGCACTAGCAGCGTATCCAATGAATTACACGCTGATGGACGTTGAACTTTCGAGTTTTCAACCACATCAACAGACTTCTCAAGATCAGCGCTCTCATCAACAAAGATATGGCTGATACCGAAACCACCGATGATAACTGGAATAGTACTATTCTCTTTACACATCTTGTGCAGACCAGCACCACCACGAGGAATGATCATATCCACGTAGTCATCCAGTTTAAGCAGTTGAGAGACAAGCTCACGATCGGGTTTCTCGATATACTGAACAGAAGCCGCAGGAAGTTCCGCTTTTTCTAATGCAGACTGGATTACTTTAACCAGCTCCATGTTTGAGAAGAATGTCTCTTTGCCGCCACGTAGGATGCTTGCGTTACCAGTTTTCAGACACAGTGCTGCAATATCGATAGTTACGTTTGGACGCGCTTCGTAGATAACACCCACCACACCAAGTGGTACGCGGCGGCGAGAGAGTGACATACCGTTTTCAAGTACCTTACTGTCAATTTCGCTGCCAACTGGGTCATTCAGGCTAATCACGTTACGCACATCGTTAGCGATACCGGTTAAGCGCTCTTCGTTAAGAAGTAGACGATCAAGCAGTGCATCAGTCAGACCCGCTTCACGGCCAAGTTCGATATCTTTCGCGTTCGCTTCTAAAATCGTTGCTGCGTTGGCTTCTAGCTCATCAGCGATAATCGCCAATGCTTTATTCTTTTGCGCCGTAGATGCGGTCGCTAGGTGGAAAGCAGCGTCTTTTGCTGCGATACCCATGTTAGTTAAATCCATGTTTAACTCTCCCTAAATTCTGTCTGTCTTTGGATGCAAAAAGGCGATTCGCCTTATCATCACGAGCTATTCTTGGATTACAACCATGTCGTCACGGTGAATGACTTCTGACCCGTAATCGTATCCAAGAATATCGCCAATATCTTTACTGTGCTTGCCTGCAATTTTTGCTAGGTCTTGGCTTGAATAACTGGCGATACCACGCGCCACTACCTTGCCTTTGCTGTCTGTGACTTGGGTAACTTCACCACGAGAGAACTCGCCTTTAACTCGAACAACCCCTTTCGCCAACAAGCTGCTGCCTTTAGTGTTGACTGCGTTTACTGCGCCGTCGTCGACCACAATGTCACCAGCTGAAGCAGGGCCCGCTAGAATCCAGCGTTTACGGTTTTCAAGCGCTTCCGCTAAAGGTAAGAAACGTGTGCCTTGTGGGTTGTCACTCAGTGAGTCAAACACCACATTTTCAGCACTGCCCGCAGCAATAATTACTTCGATGCCAGCGCGACGAGCAATATCAGCCGCCTGCAGTTTTGTCGCCATGCCGCCAGTACCTAACGTAGTACCACTGCCGCCTGCGATCTTGCGCAGTGTGTCATCAATAGTTTTCACTTCTTTGATGAGCTCAGCATTTGGATCTTTACGAGGGTCAGCCGTAAACAGGCCTTTTTGGTCCGTTAATAGCAAAAGCTTATCAGCACCGCACAAAATACCCACTAAGGCCGACAAGTTATCATTGTCGCCCACTTTAATTTCGTTGGTTGCTACTGCATCGTTTTCGTTTACTACCGGAATAATATCGTGCTCAACAAGCGCATTGATCGTGTCACGTGCATTAAGAAAACGCTCCCGATCATCGAGATCAGCACGAGTCAGTAGCATCTGGCCAATCTTAAGGCCATAGATAGCAAACAAAGACTCCCAAACTTGAATCAACTGACTTTGCCCAACTGCCGCAAGCAATTGTTTGCTTGCCATAGAGTTGGGAAGTGCGGGGTAACCAAGGTGCTCCCGTCCGGCTGCAATTGCGCCAGACGAAACCATAACCACAGAGTGGCCTTGTTTTTTTAATTCAGCACATTGACGAACCAGCTCAACCATATGAGCGCGGTCTAATGCCAATGTTCCACCAGTTAAGACACTGGTACCCAGTTTAACAACGACAGTTTTACGCTGTGTTGTTGTCCCGCTTTGATGATTTGTTGTCATGAAGTCTTTTATGGATAAAACAAATAAGAGGTGATGTTTTAGCAATCAAAAGGGGAATTCACAAGCAGAAAAGGTGCGAAATCGCACCTTTTTGCTTTATATAGAAGAGTAACCTTTAAAATCAGACGAATTCGACAGACTCTTCGTCTAACTGAACGCCGATTTCAAATTTCTTTTGAAGTTCATCAACCAGCTTTTGGTGAAAGGCTTCTTGAGTTCGAGAGACCTCAGCGATCGCCTTTTTAGGTAATGGCAAAGGATCCCAGTTACCATCGATGTTGTATTTACCCGTGTTGTACTTCGCCGAAAATCCTTCTTCCGACTTATCCAACTCCAACCACCAGCCCCAAAACTCACGTTCTTCTGGCGATTTTTTATCGTTCACACACACAGACAAGCAATCAAAAATATAGTGGCCTTCTTCTGATTGCGGCTCCCTTAAGTAAGGGCCTATAGCCTTTAAAACATTTAACAAGCGATAATGCGTAGGTTGTTGTGTCACTTCTGACATATTGAATCTCCATTTCAATGTTAAGAATGACGTTAATCAGAATGTTATACGTAGAAACTACGCAATTGGATTTTATAAATTATTTCTGAGTATCAGGTACTTACTTTGTACACTTTTCATGCTTAACTAATTTAGGAGAAATGTCATCTAAATAATTCATCCTCAAGCCACTTTATCGCCAATTCGAGGGATTGCTCATAACCTTGTGTAATTGATTTAGCTTTGATTTTCTTCGCTTTACCGTAATCACTGTAAATAGCAACAAGTTGGTTATCCATTGGAGGTGATACTGGGTCGCCCTCTAACGCTAATGCCAAGATAGGCACACTGGTTTTACTGTTTGACAGCAAACCTTGCACCTTGAGTGACCACGCCATCAATTGCCCAGAAAGACTATTGATATCAACAGCCCCTTTACCAAGACGCGAAGCTAACACATCTAAATGCATTTTAGGCATCTGTTTCAATTTGTCGGCATGAACAAAGATATCGTGAATTGGCGCGCCTAAAGAGATACACGCTTTAAGCTTATGCTGCTCAAGGAAAGATAATCTCACCATCGCATTGCCACCAAAGCGGAAGCCAAACAAGCCAACCTTGTGGTGATCGACCCACGGGATATTAGGCAGTTCATTCAAGACAGCTTGGTGAAGACAAGATGAGTCTTCTGTTAACGGCCAATGTGCACTGTGCCCTATCGATGGCATGTCTACCGTTAGCATGGCAATGTTCTTTGGTGCTAAGTAATCCCTAAACAAGCGCCACATATCGGTTTGCAAGCTATCTAGACCCGCGCTGACAATCACAACCGGTTGTGGTTTGTCTGTTTTGGTTAGATGCAAGTTCGCTTTGATCTTCTTGTTTTGGTATGGAATATCAATCTGTTTGACGATCAACTTCGTATGC
>NZ_JBFRSN010000256.1:0-29569 GCF_041473595.1 Vibrio sp. 10N.222.46.A1 | reverse complement strand
TTAATATATAATAAATTTAAATTGTGAACTATTGGGTCAAAACCCATTATCTTAGGCCTTGATTGCTTTTAAATTTCGAAATTCATTGTGTTTATAATAAAATTACATTTGACGATTATGTTTATTTTGTATATTGTAACTCAAATTATGCATTTTTGGAGTGAGTGCAATGAGCGATTCAGCAATCGACATACCAGTACAAAACCTGGTTTCACCAATAGGCGAAGATTTAGAGCTAATTCTTTTTAAAGCAAAAGAGGGCATTTCAAAAAAATCTGATGTTTATGAAGGAATTATGCTTTATCAAGAGTGGTCTGAGCATTTTGGTGTGGAAGCTAATTCGGATGAATTGGATGAGAAATTTAAATCACAAAGAGATGTGGATTCTAAACGCGTAAAAGGGCTGACGGAATACTTTAATAGTAGGAAAGATACGTCTTTGCCTGGTGTGAATATCTTTATATGTGATTTGGATGTGATAGAGGAATTTTCCGTAGGTAATCGCCAGATGGTAAGAGCTGTAATCCCTGCAGATACCTCTCGTATCGTTTCCGATGGTCAGGGCAGAACAGAGAACAATCGACTCTTAATGCAGAACTCTAAAGCTGAGTTCGGAGATTTTACAATCGGCTTTAAACTGATTGTAACTCACACTAATTCCATTTGGGAATCAAGACAATTTGTGAGGCAGCATTTTTCTGATTTCAATGGTACGAGTTCAAAGCCATCATCTTCCACCTCGCTTCTTTTTGATTTATCAACTCCGCTCGGTCGAATCATGAATGACTTGCTTGAAATTCACATAGAAAAGATGAATTGTGATGTTGCGGATTTAATTTCTTTACACGGAAAAACCAAGAAGCAATCGAAGCTATGGACGTTTGCTCAATTTTACGATTTCATTTTGGCTTTTTTTGGATACAGCAAGAAAGATTTGAATACTTTGCTAGTCTCGAAACCTTCCCTCGAAACGTCATTAACTTCAACGGCACGCGATTTAATTTCTTACCTGTTTAACACACTACCGCTTGAACTTCTCGGCAATGAAGGTTGGAAAGAACGTTCCGATAAGCTTGTGTTCAACAAAGCTATTTTTGCTTATGCAGTGGCAAAGTTAGCCAAGTCAGTCTTTGAAAATCATATTGAAGAAGGGAAGTCCGGCCCAGTAGATTACACCGTCCTAGATAAGTTAAATTCCTTACCTTTAGAAACACTAGACGACAAATTATGGCTAACAAAAGGCATTTCATACGAATCTACTTTGCGTTCAAAGCGTGTTGTTAAAATTAACAAGGATTCAGCCGTAAAAATGAATCTAGGTCGATTACTTTGTTCGAAGTTACGTGTTCCTCAAACCTTAGACCTCGTTTAATAGATAGGGAATTCACCATGGACATACAAGAATTTGATTTAGGGGCGTTACGCTGTCCTGATATGCAAATAAAGCTCAGAACCTTCCTCAAAGCATGGGTTCAAGGCAATCAAATGAAAGGGCAAAAAATAGTAGTACGCTCTATAGACCCTCGATTCTTAGATAATGTACGTTTGTACTTGGTGAATGAACCAGCAATGAAGCATGTGAGACTCATTCAAGATGGCACTCAGCCTTTATCCGAAGGATTGAAGCAAGAGATAATATCTTCACCTGATTCAATTTATGCTTTTTCCTTGGATGATTTCGACGGTTGCAATTTCGCATATGCTGTTTTATTGGAGTTTAGCGGTGAATAATATGAGCAGTATTAATACTTGTCGACGTATTGTTGAATCAATGCGGTACGAAATGGGTGTTGAACCTTTCTTGGTGCAGTTTGTTGATCACTGGGCTTATTTGCACTCGGACTTATATCCTGTACCTCAAGGACTTATCACGGATGAATTTAAGGAAGCTTCAATTATGCTTTCCCACCAGTTAGCTGTATTGATGATTACTGGAGAGGAGCATGATCCATTGGCACTATTGTTTAGTGAGTTCTGTAAAGGAACAAGCAGTCAATATGCTTTTTTTCCGACCACCAGCGATGTTTCTAAGTTGGTTTGCTCGCTGATGATGTCGGATATAAATGTTGATGGTGAAATGGATACTATTTACGAACCTTGTGTTGGTACTGGAGGGTTAACCTTTCAGAAAATTATTGCCGTTACAGAACGAAGATCGCACTGGAAAAACCCACTTGGTAGCTTGAAAGTTATCGTTGAGGATGTTCACCCTACGGCTGTGAAGTCATTTTTCATACAGGTGATATTTTTACTGAAGTTTCTTTCTAATCGATTTTCGAAGAATGTGTACCCAGATTCAATTCGAATAAGTTCAGTTAACGTGTTAACAGGTGAAGCAAAGAAAATTAACTTCCAAATGGACTCGCCGAAATTATCATAACGTAAATTGATGGTGAAATAATTACCGATAATTGATAAAAGGGCTTCTAAATCAGAAGCCGCTACAATTTCTAAGTTATTGATAATCCCCAATATTCACTGTGAAGATAGGGCAGGTACCTTTAGCTGTTAATGTACTTTAAACTTTCCTACCATTTTTTTTAGCATCTTGGCCTCGTTCTCTAACTTATTACTTGAGTCATTGTTTGAATTTGATAAATGAGCCGTTTCTTGTGTTGATTTAGAAATTGCATCGATACGGTCTTTTATTTCCGATAGTACACAAGTTTGCTCCTCGGTTGCTGTTGCAGATACAGTATTTATTGCATTTATTTCCTCAATACTCTGAGAGATTTCTGTAATTGAATTTAGCATGGCATTCGATTTTTCAATGGTCTGAACACCTATAGAAGCACTTATTTTCATAGCATTTACAGCTTGCGAAGATGTTGAGTTTAACTGCTCAATGACATCAGCAATTTCCCTTGTGCTTAATTGTGTTCGACTTGCAAGGTTTCGTACTTCGTCTGCCACAACAGCAAATCCTCGCCCCTGCTCTCCGGCTCTTGCTGCTTCTATGGCAGCGTTTAATGCGAGCAAGTTGGTTTGCTCTGCAATTTCACTAATAACACCAAGGGCGTGTGTTATCGACCCAACATGGTTGTCCATATCTTTAACAACTTTATCTGCTGCTTCAATTTCGGTTACTAAAGATCGAATACTCTGAATGCCACTATCTGCAGTAGCCAGCGTAGTACTTGCATGTTTTAGTGCTTCGTCTGCGTTCTGAGCTGCGGTAGCTGCGTTGTGGCTAATTTCACTTGATGCTGTAGACATTTGTTCCATTGCTGTCGCGAGTTGTGAGATGTCGTCATTAGTGTGGTTAATTAACCCATCAACTTTATTCGTTTTTTGCTGGATTGATTGTGAATGGGAATTTACGGAATTGCTAGAATTGCTCACGGAGCGAATAATGTCGTTTAATTTTTTTATGAACACATTGAAGTTTTTACTGAGAGCGTTGAGTTCTTTCAGTTTCGAAGATTCGACTCGCTGTGTTAAATCGCCTTCACCGTTCGCAAACTCTGCAATTCGTGATGTCAGGTCGGTTAGGGGGTTAAGGATGCTTTTGGATGTATAGACGATGATGAAGGTCAATAGCATTAAGGAAATAATAGTTTCGAGTGTAAGAGTAAAAAATATATCTTTTGCATTTTCAGCTGAGATTTCGCTCAAAACCTGAATGTTTTCTTCAATTACATCGTAGTAAACTCCAGTGCCAATAACGAGGTCTAATTCAGAGATGTAGGTTGAATAGCTTAATTTTGGTAGTGGTATATTTGTCCCAGGCTTCGGGAAGAAATATTCAGTAAACTCTTTACGTTTAGCATTCACTATTAGCTGCTTAATGAATAAGTTACCGTTAGTGTCTTTAGCTGAATTGAAGTTTTCACCAACCCCTTCGTCAGAGGAGCCAGAAAAATTCCTGATCCCTTGGCTAGAGTAACCAAATAGATACCCATTTTGGCCAAACTTCATGTACTTAATTATTTGGATGATTTCTTCCTTTCCCATTTTTCTCGCGAGCATAGCGTATATTGCTGTTTCTGCCTGTTCAACGTAGTTGGCCAGTTCATTGCGCTTAATGTTCATCATTTGAGTTCGTGTTAGATCTTCTTGTATTGCCGTGCTTGTGTCGGTTTTGTACTTAACCATGGCAAGAATAGAAGTAGATAAAATGATGACTGGTAATAGAGCTATTGCGAAAAGTCTCGATTTGATTGATTGGAACATGTTAAATCCTTTGGCGTGTGATAGTTGCTTCTGAGCATTTGTTTAGTCAGCTATATCGTTGCTTAATTCTTGGTTTATACGTAGTAATTTAAACATGAAGTATACCCCATGCTTGTCGGTTATTAGCCAGATGTTTCAATGTAAATGTAGAAATTCTGTTACCAGGTATTTAGGGCAGGGTAGGGGTGTGGCGTGGCGTGGCGTAGAGAGGTAGACGTTTTTTAGGCATAAAAAAGGGCATTTATTAATGCCCTTTGGTTTTTATTAGGCTGTTAGCCATCCGAGTCTCACTGTTTTCTCATGTAATCTTTGACGATTTCTTTTAGCTTATTATCGGTAAGAACGGATGATATCAACATTTCAGCGTCCAGCATTTCATCATTACTATGTTCATTTAGAACAATGGTTAACGATGGCTTGGATCTTGACCCAGAACGAAGAATACTAGCTTCTCGCTTGTCACCATCCAGCTTTAAATTCTGAGCCTTTGGTCTTGATGGAGATTTAACTTTATTAGCTTGTTGGCATTCATCCATCACACTCAACTTTAGAACCTTAGCGATGTTTTTGACGTTGTTAACGGGGCCGCTTGTTGGTGCATTGTTTAAGGCCTCACTAACAGTTGACTTAATGGACTTGCCGATAACCTCCCATTTCTTTATAAAATGGGATTGAATGGTTTTAATTTCGTTTAAACTATCAGTGTGTTCTACTGTTCCTTCTAGCTTCTTGCTTTTGAGCTTTTTATTGAGCGCCATAACATCGTCTAGCTTTTCTATTTCATCTAAGATGGGCTTAAGAGCTGCGATGAGATCGATAAATTCTGAATTGGAGAGGCTGTGGATGTCTTTCCCTAGAAACTCAACCAAAAAAGCGAGTGGTTCTTCTCCCATACAAATATAGCTTCGAGCTTGAACCAGATATCTAGATGAAGAGAATATTTCTTCGACCGTATTGGTTTCATTTAATGATTTGTCTGCATTGTCTACGAAGCGTTGATATAGTGCGTCGGCCTTTTGAATGAAAGATAGGGGTTTGTGCGTGTTTTGCAGTATGTTGCTCAACTTCCTCGCTTCAATGTTCGTCATCGGTGTTGTAGATACAAATGTTTTGTAGGTTAAGTTTTCTAAAATACACACTTCTCGACGGCGTTGAGAGTCAAGAATTTCGAACTTACCGTCTTCGCCTTTCGGTTGGTTAGCAAAGCCTGGTTGAACATTACCGCCAGTTAAGACAACGGCGTTGTAAAGCTTGCCGAGATTGTCTTTGTTTAACTGTCCCTTGCGGTCATTTTCTAAAGCAATTGTAGTATTTGCTAGTATCTGTTCACGACCAACAAACTCTTTGTATTCGCAAACAAACTCTTTTTCATTTAAGTTGAACGTTAATTCAGTACCATCTTTGAGAGATCTGCTGGATAGTTTGGACGTATCCACACCCATTTCACGAAGCAGTTCCAGCAGGTCGAAATCTTGTTGGAACTCCGACAGCACTTTTTTGGCTGCATTTAGTACATTGCAGTTATCATTTTTGAATGAAGCAAGTCTCATGTTTCGCTTCTTTTCAGCTGTGCTTTCGTCAGATTCGTTTTGTGATTGAACTAGAATTGACTTATCTTTCATTTCCTTAAAAATATCCATGATTAATCATCCCATCCTAACCAAAATCGGTATTCTTGATATAGTTCTTTCGTTAACTTTAGAGCGTTACGAACCGCTACGGTGCTCGTATCTAAGCAGTGTAAAGACACACCTAAATCACTTGCTTTTTCATACGCAGTAGAATATTTAATGCGTGTCTTAAAGTGATCAGGCATCGCTTTTAGTACTTTATTGGCGTTTGTTTCTATAGCGGCAGGTTGTTCGCGATGCAAAGTCACTAAAGGTCGCATTTCAAATATGCCGCAATCATCTGGTAGTAATGTGTTGCCTAGCATTTCGAGCACTTTAAAGAAGTCTTTAAATGCTTCGATGTCAGTCGAGCGGCCTGTTACTGGAACAATTACGTGCGTTGCCGCGTACAATTGCATCATTGTCTGGACGTTTGTATCGGGGCTGGTATCAACGATAATTTGGTCGAACGAATCAAGTAATGGCTCAATAATGCAGTCCTTAAAGGTGGTCATTATTAGCTCTTTCGCTTCATTCATGCCGGATGCTTCGGCAAATTCTTTGCTGTAATGCAGTGTGAAGAATTTATCCATTGATGAAGATGGCAAAATCTTAATGGTGTTTAGCTTATGATCGAGCATTAGGGATTCAAGTTTTGCTTTTAATTCAGCTTGCTTTGCGGGCTTTAGGCGTTCCTCGCGACTGAGTTTAAAGTTCTCAGTCATAATATCGGTCATCGTTTTATCTACAGCTTTAAGCTTTTCATTCGATTTTAATGAAAGTGTACCTTGTGTATCACCATCAAGCAGGAGCGTTCGAGGGCGGTTTTTAAAGTCAAAGTGGGCTTCACATGATAGAACGTCGGCTTTAGTTGATTTTCCTACACCGCCTTTTCCTTGGTGAACAACTATAACTCGACTTTTCTTACCGGTTCTCTCTTTGATGGTTTTGATTCCCAATTCATCGGCAATCATACGACACATTTCCACATCAAATTCATAGGGAGAGCGAACCGAATTTGTTTTTCTTGGGATGACAAAGCCTTTTTCTTCCAGAGCTTTGCAGGCACTATCAATGTGTTCGTTTGTTAAGCCAAGGTTTAGGGCTAGTGCTGCCTTATTGAATTTAGGAGTAAAGATATCAATCTCATGCTTTTCAGAAATTTTGGTTTCTTTGGCAAGCTTGATTTCTTGGGATTGCTTTACCCACGTAGCTAATCTGCTATGTAATTTAGAACTATTATCCATTTTTGCCATCCAAGTAGTAAGGTGTACTTAACATATTGAGCTTAGTTTAACGATTCGTAAATGAAATGACAAATCCTCAATTTAAGAATAAAACATTAAATCATCGACGATTCGTGATTTGTGAGCGTCTTCATATCTTCCAAATTAAAAAACCCAAGGCGACATAATCACCTTGGGTTTATCGATGCTTCTACATAGCTACTTAATCAATGAGTGTTAGGAACTCAGCTTCAGTGATAACTTTAACGCCTTTCTTTTCTGCTGCTTCAATTTTCTTTTGGCCAACTTTGTCCCCGCAAATTAGGTAGTCCGTTCCTTTGACGACACTTTTTTGCACTTCACATCCAATTGACTCTGCCATTCGCTTCATTTCAGGCCTTGGTACAGAACATGTGCCAGTGAAAACAACTTTTTTCCCACCTACACTTGTAGCCGCTGAAATAGCTTCTTTTACCTCGATTGCTTCTTTTGTATGAACGATCACGTTAGCGTAAGTATCCAATAAAAAGGGTAGTGCATTGCTTTGAGTTAGAGCTTGAGTAACAGAAACACTTGTTTTATCGCCAAATCCTTCGATACTTTTAAGCTGTGAAACAGTTACGTTGTGAATATCATTGATTGAGTATTCGGTAAACATGCGCTTTCCAGAACGCTCACCAAGTGTACTTATTCCTAATGAAGCGATTAATCGATAATCTGGCATAGGTTCTGATTGAACGCGTTTAAGTTCAGCCATGATGTTATTTGCTTGGCCTTCCCCCAGCCCACATGACATGTAATCAGATATTGTCATCGAATATATTGATTGGATGTTATCAAATCCACCAGCAACCAGTTTCGCCACGGTAGCTCTTCCAAACTGCTGTGCTTGTACGAGTTCGAAATGATACATAATGCTTGAACGAGCCTTACCTACACATTCATTATTTGAACAGTACCAGTTAGCTTCTTTCTTAGTTCCCAGTTTCGTTTTACCATTTTCTTTTGACACAACTCTGATATCACGCTTATCAATCGAAGATCCGCAGTGAGGACAGTGAAGAGGAAGTTTCGCGTCATCTGAACCTACAAGCGTGCTTTGGTGGCTTGGGATAATTTCACCTGCTTTAATTACACTGACCTTTGCACCAATACCGATCTTATTTTCAAGTAATTTCCCAACGTAATGGCCTGTCATCTTGGTAACCATTGAACCGTCAATTTCAATCGGATTTATATGGATAAGTGGTGTTAAGACGCCACTACGACCAATTGGATATGTAATGTCAACAACGGTAGAAATAACACCTTCCCCACGTTGTTTTTTTGCCACTTGCCAGTGATTATGATGGCTGCTTGCTCCAAGGTACTCTTTAATTTCAGGATCTACTACTTCATATACAACCCCGTCGATAGGATATATGCACTCATTACGAATGGTATTTTCTACTTGTTGATGAGTCAGCGAAAATTCATTAAGGGGCAATTCAATGTTTTTCATATCTTTATATAGAACTAGATGAACACCGCCATTCGAAAGAGTTGCCTTAGATTCTGCACTTAGGCTATTAGCATTAACAATCCCAATAACGACACTCAATGGGTGAGACATATGTGAAAGATTTATATCGAAATACGCTTGGGGCATTACTATTTCACCAACGCCGTCTATTGATGAGTCCCCTTTGATAATCAGACCATGATCAAGAAGATGGGTGATTACGTTTCCAACATTTCCATTTCCACGAGTTGCAAGCAGTGGTAGGGTTTTATAGCGACAAGCTACGCCGTTTAGTTTTGCCGTTGCCCTAATTGTTGGCATAGCAATACCAACATCTTTTGCTGCTGATTTGATACGCTTAATCCATTTGCTTATATCTTCATCAAGATAAGCCTTGTCGGTGCTCAACATTGGAGATTCGTGGTGGTACTTTTGACCATGAAGTACTTCAGGCTCTACGGTTAGTAAGTACGGGTGCGTAGGTTCTTCAGCTTTAAGTGATTCAAGTAACAAGTCATATTCGTGATCACTCACTAAAGGATTACCCATTCGATATGCAGCATTTAGATCTTTTAGCCTAGTTACAATAGCGTTAGTTTGCATTTTTTTCTCTTTTCGATAAATTTAAAAATTCGGTAGCACAGTGGCTTGTTATTGAGTTGAAACTGTTGTTTTGTCGATGTGTTTAATGCTTTCAAAAATTGCGTGGTCTATATCATCAGCTTGGTCAATTAGTGATAGTTCAATGTCATATAGTTCCAGAGGTATATCTTTGTGAATGCTGATTAAAAAATCCGCATGTTTCGGGTTACCTAAATCCAGAATCATGTAAATCAAATCTTCAGGTTGATCTGTTGGGCATTTATATGAGCGTTTGTATTCCATCGAGGCAACATCCTCTATTGTGAGGAATTGCGACCAAACGATTTTTAGAGCGTCTTTATTATCTTCTGCAAATGAACGTTGCATAATGAAGTTAACGCGTCCCATGAACTTACTAATAGGTGCTGCTTTTTGAAAACTTACGTAATCAGTCGATTTGTTTAATCGCGTTTTCATAGCCTTAATGTAGGATTTAGCAGTTGAGCGTCGTCCCTTCATCGGCTGAATCCCACCACTTTCCGCAATTTCAGCTAAACGTTCAATTTTAGGAGCAATGGTTTTCTTCAAACCAGACGCAACAATATTCCAAGACCTTGAAAATCTCCCACACTCATCAATTAGGTTGTTACAGCCAGCCAATTGATACACAACGTAAAAGTCTTCACCTAAGTTACTGTTCAGTTTTAGAGATACTTTCCCCACTTCAATTTGATGACTCATGCTATTTCTCCAACTCTTTAATTTGTTTCTCAAGCGATTGAATTACAGTTTCTAATCGAGAGGGTGTGCAGCGTTTGCTTGGTTTACGACCGTAGACTAGGTGAACGTCATTTCGCACCTTTAACTTGCTTCCCTCTGCTGTAGGGTTATGAATACGATGAAGTTCTACATGCTCTTTTTCGATCTCTAGAAGCGTTAGGCAGTCTTTAGCTATATCAAGAGTGATTTTTAGTTTACTTAACTTTTCGTCAGCTGATTCAGAACGGTTTTTATTCAAAAATAGCGGTGTAAAAACGGTTATGAACGCGACAGCTATAGCGGTTAGAGATTGAGAAAGAGTCATGCTTATCCCCTGTGGTTAGTAAGAGATTAAATAATACAACTATAACAAAATCATGTCAATGTGATTTTGTTATAAATAAAAATTAGCATTTCTATTATCATTGTAAATTGAATTGACTAACAAACTTTCAAGTATGAAAAATTACTGCTTTTAGTCTTCACTAGCAGGGGGTTGGGCTTGCATTTGTTCTTTAATTGGTTGATTATTTTAATTCGAGATTATAACGAAAAGGTTTTTGTTAATGCTTAGGGATAAGTTGCGAAACTTGCTAGATAGCAAGTCTACTAACGATGACACATCTGATTATTCAGTTCCCCTATCGCAAGATGATGAATTGAATGAATCACAGGAAGTCTTAGCGGAATTGCTCTTGCAGTCGCCGATTAAAATTCACGATCCATTGCCGCAGATAGTTGAAAGGAGAGATATTTTCTCACACCGTCTTGAAACGCGGGTGTATGTGGAAATGATTGCTGAAAAAAATCATGGTGTAATTATTAGACCAACATCAAATGAAAAGGTATGTTATCTAACAGCCGACTTGTACCTAGCTTACTCTCAGAAAAAAACCAAGCTTGCAGTTGCTACATTTTCAGATCTTAAAAACTTACAAAACTCAATCCTAATGAGCGCCAAGGTCAGAAATGTCATCTCTCTTAACGGCGTTCTAACGCTATATGGCGACGTATATCAGTTAAAAGACGTAAGAATTAACCCCATACCTAAGAATGGCATGTGGCGTGAATACGGAGCATATTCAGGCATTAAATCAACACACATCCCTAAGTTGGTCATTGACGCTATCCAAAATAAAAAAATAGGAAAAGCGGCGGTTAGTAAGCTCTTTGCTCATTTAAGGGTTTCAAACTTAGAAGAATACAAATCTTTAATTCGTAAGTTAAATATTGAACCGAAATACGATAATCCACAGAAGCTTATCATTGATACACATATCGGCCTCGATCACTCATGTGTGCGCGCAAAGCAAGCTTTGGAAGTTCTTGCCACTTCGACTATTGTTCAAAACTATAAAGGCGACGATTCTCAATACGCAATCGAACCGGTTTCAGTGTGTTTGGAACATTTTGCTGATGGCGTAAAAAGCCTTCACTTCCAACCAACTAAAGAGCAAATAAAAATAGCCCTTAATATTTTGGCAAGTTATCAAAGAGATTTGACAACGAAATCGTTAATTTACGGTGATGTAGGATTTGGTAAGACTGCTGTTATTGCGTTAGTTATTTATCACGTAATTACGTCAGGTCGAGATTGTGTTTTATTGTCACCGACAGAACATCTAGCATTCCAAACCCATAAGGTAATGACCTCCTGGTTTAATAACATTCAAGAAAGTTTTCGTTTGGTAACTCATTCGACTGATGTTCGATTGATGGCAAATGCTGAAGACTCAACTATAGGTCGCTGCTATATAGGTACGTCTGCGTTACTGTTTCGTGACGATGTAACATTTAAACCATATCTTATTGCGGTGGATGAAGAGCAAAGAATGGGAATCTCACAACGTGACCACTTCCAAAAGCAGGGCGCACATTACATCGCACTAACGGCTACACCAATCCCCAGGACTGTAGCTCAAACTTTAATGTCTCATTACAAAACGTATAATTTGACCAACTGTTTTGTCGAAAAATCATTTTCGGGTGAACTTGTGATGGAGGAAATGGGCAGGCAGCATACGTTTAAGATGATAAAGCAAGCGATCATAAATAAGACTCAAACTCTCATTGTTTGTCCGTTAACGACTGACTCTGATGCGATGGAGGGTTTTAAAAGTGTCGACAATCTTTATGAATCGTTGTCTGAATATTTCGGAGTCGACAAGCTTCGTTATGTCCACTCTAAACGAACGCCTGAAGAAAATGCTGAAAGTTTAAGGGCTATTGCTAATGGCGAGGCCGACATATTAGTTGCTACAACGGTAATAGAAGTAGGAATCGATTTACCCTTACTGAAGAACTTGATCGTTTGGCATCCAGAAAGGTTTGGTTTGACTCAATTACACCAATTAAGAGGCAGGATTGTAAGGCAGGGTGGTCATGGTCATGTGACGATGTACTCACCTACTCACCTGAACTCTGAGCAGATTCAGCGTCTTAAGTATTTTGCAAAAACCACCGATGGCAGTTTGATTGCTGAATTTGACGCTAAACGTAGAGGTGTGGGTGA
This sequence comes from Vibrio sp. 10N.222.46.A1, assembly GCF_041473595.1. Taxonomy (NCBI): domain Bacteria; kingdom Pseudomonadati; phylum Pseudomonadota; class Gammaproteobacteria; order Vibrionales; family Vibrionaceae; genus Vibrio; species Vibrio sp. 10N.222.46.A1. The sequence continues at coordinate 17,206 of NZ_JBFRSN010000256.1, read as the reverse complement.
TATTATCGGTAAAACTAGCGCTCAAAGTGGCCAATCTCTTCCCACATGGATTAGACATCTTACTGTAGATTTTGAAGCCTTAAGTGATTTGAAGAATACATTATCTATCAAATAATCCACCAGCACGCATCACTGCTGGTGGATGCAATAAAAAACCTCCATTTGTTTAAAATTAATTGCGACAATTCCAATTTGGAGGGGTTGAGATAATTTTTCCAAATTAAAAAAAAGTTAAAACCCCGAGAATTTTCTAACAAAATGGTCGATTACTGTGAATATCGACATTAGGTTCCAAATTAAAGCTGAATTATATTAATGAAATCATTTGACGCGTTTTTATTAATGCCCTATATTTAAGTTGTCAGCAGGTAACTGCTACAAACATCTGAATTATTGTAAAAGGGTAAGGTAATGAACGATTTCAAAAATAAGTTTAAAACAGCTACTGCTCAACGAACTTTTACGCCGCGTCTAAATCGCGCTGTTCGTGTCTCTTCTTATGATCTAACGGGGGATAGTTACGAGTCGCACTTTGTGATCGGAAAAGATCTAATCACTAAACAAGAAGTAAAGATTTCCCTCACTCCACAATCTACAGCAACGGCAAGTGGTCACTCACGTTTAGAACTTGCTCAAATTGCCGATCCAACTTCAGGAAAAGTTCATGTTGCTGTGGGTGGGATATTGATTTTTGAAAACTGCCGTATGAAATCAGGAAATCATTACATTTCGGATTGGTCTAACGCTGTTCAGCATCATCCAGAGAAAATCCATGAAACCATTTCAATGGGTTATTCAACGGTAGTGCTACAGCCATCACGATTAGATCCGCGTAATGCAAATAAGCCCATGTACAATACGGCTTTTGTTCGACGAGCTGAAACTAACAAAGCAATGGCATTCTCTTGCAGTTCTACAAAGGAACTTTTCCGATTCATCCAAGAGACACTGACTTTAAATGAAGGAGAGGGTGGAAAACGTCCTGAAGCGATTATTCGATATGTTGATAGAACGGAGGGTGAGGTAGATGTAGGTTCTGTCATTATTACAGCTCCTACAGAAAAAGTTGAACAGGAAAATCAACTAACGGCCAATCGCGTATGTGATGCTGCTAAAACAATGCGATATCTATTTGCCGAACGTAATGATGATACGCACAGTTCTGTGACGGCATTGCAGCTCATCTTCGAACATATGGCTGAAAACCCGACATTACCTATTGAGCAATTTATGGTTGAAGTCATACCGGTTGTTCGTCGTAATTTTGGATCTGAGAAGCGTAAATCATTCTTCGAACTGGTAGATGACGAGCGCTCAGGTGGCACCGTTAAGAGAAATGCACGTTCAGCAAAAGGGAAAACCGTTTTTAGTCGATACCACATCCCAAGGACTAATGGTGAATATGGCTATGATAAAGTTTGGCTTCCTTCGTTTAGTTCTGAACTATGTGCTTTTGACACGGTAATGAATCAAGGAGTTGAATCCCGCCAACCTAAAGATTATCGCTTTATCCGTGATATTTTCACAACTGATGTTTTCCCCAAGGGTTTTGAAACGGACTACCTACCGACCAAAAACTATTCAGATAATTCGTTTATGGTAGAACGTTACAAAGCATCCACTAATGCTGCGCAAGAAAAACCTACTAACAATCAGAGAAATGGGGCGAATCAACACTCTGTTCAACAGCAGCAAGTGGAAACGGTTTCGCAAGCTCCAAATCAACAGCAGACACAATCAACTCACGTATCGCAATATGTAGCTGAACCTGCACTAATAGGCGACACCACCAATGAAGTTTCTGAAGATGAATTATTCGGTGAGTTAACGGAAATGCTTAATCGTGACGCGGCATAAGAAGTAGAGAAGGAGCTAAGAGAGTAGGATCTCTTCGCTCCTTATTTTAATTATTGATGTGAGAATCAAAAATGAATATAGATATTAATACATACTTTGAGGGTTTAAAACACTTGCTCGAAAATTCCCCGAAAAACCAATGGCATAATATTTGTCAACATTTAGGGTTGAGGTTTCATGTGAAGTAAAAAAATAGCCACTCAAGGAGTGGCTATTTTTTATGACGGCATAAACTCTTCAAGAATAGAAGTAGTTGAGAGCTTGCTCTAGGATTTCTCTTTCTTCCTTGTGATTGAGGTCAACCGTATTAATCAGTTTCTTTGATTTATCAGTCGCCGCGTTCATGTAGCGAGTGGTGGAAACAAACTTAAAAGCGGTTACAAAAAAAACGCTGTCAGTGTTGCAGATTAACCCTTGGATCTCTCTTTGTTCATCAAATAATTGAATGCCAGCTTTGATTTCACGGAAGTAACCAACACAATCTGAATTAAAAAAATGAGCAGTTCGAGCAAATTTCAACCCGTTAACAGTAAAGAAACTCTTTCTCATCGTATTTATCCTTTTGATAACCTGGGCCATACAACCCAGGCTTGTTCTAATTAGAAATTACTGTTCGATACCGCAGTGTATTAGGATCTCTTTTAACTTATCAGGAGACTCCATTGTAAATGATCGGTTTATACCACCGCTGCACCTCATATCAATAGTTCCACCAACAACCTTCACTGTCGTAGCAAGGGCTAGGATAAGTTCTAAATTCGACATACTTCTTGGGCTAACATCCAAATCACTAAAGACTTTATCTAGTTTTTTGTCACAGATTTCGGCTTGTCTCAAAGCTCCTTTAATTTTGCTAAATTGATACATTTGGATATTGCTAGAGTTAGATATAGAGAAAGAATGGTATTTAAGTTCGTACTGAATTGAAGCAACCGTTTCACCAAAAGTGGCTTTAATCAGATCTCCAGAATTATTCCAATCAGAGAAGCCCTTTAGCTGGTGTTCAGAGTAGGTTGTTTCTGATTGATGTGGGATACGCTGAAACTTAGTTACTTGTTGAAGAATAACACTGTCATTGTATATGCGGAGAATGAATTGATTCATAGGAGTCTACCTTTAATTAAAATCGTCTTAACTGCTGTTAATATTACATTTATAATGAAATCGTTGCAAACGATTTTATTGAAAGTTCAGTTTACACTGGTGATAGTAAATCAGTAAAATAGAAAATCATTAGTTTAAATAATCATCAGAATGTTGTAAGTTAAGCGGAAGACACATCTATACGATTTTTTGTACGGTTAGCGGCAAGAGCAGTTAGGACATCAAAAAATTTATAGTCTGAAATTAAAGGAACTTCATGACTTTAAGTGCTTCTGCAGTCGCAGCCAATTTCGAAAACTTTCAGCCTTATGTGCAACCCATCATCAATGTTGCTACAGGTGAAATTCAATCATACGAGGTTTTGACTCGATGCGCTGATGTTGTCGATGTTGAAAAGTTTTTCCGTGAACTATCTCCGATGCGCGGAGCAAAGCTTTCTATCTTAATGCTTACTCAAACTATGAGCGCCTTTCAACAGCGACCAATCCCACTTCAGTTCAACTTATCAGCAAGGCAACTCTTACACCCAGACACAATAAAACTAATCCAGACAACACTAGAAGGCAGTTCATATCCGCAGGGGTATCTCACTTGTGAGCTGGTGGAATATGATGGAGAGTCAAACGATAACTTATGCTCTGTTATGAACTCAATGGGTAGCTTAGGGTTAAAGTTCTCATTAGATGACTTTGGGACTGGTATTAATGCCTATGAGAGATTGTTAGAGTTACCAATTTCACAAGTTAAGGTTGGCCGCTTTATAGCTAACAGTATTTGCCACTGCAAAAAGAACCAGCTTATTGCTAAACATCTCGTCGATCTTTCTGTTCTATGCGGCCATTCGGACATTGTATTTGAGGGTGTCGAAACAATTGAGCAAGCCAATATTATCAGGAGGTTGGAATCAACAAATAAACTCTTGTTACAAGGATACGTTTTAAAAAAACCACACCCACTATCCTGTGTCGACCTCAATAATACACAGCAGTTCGCAAGCGAAAAACTATCACTATCAGCATAAACTAAAGCCAACTAGAGCTCCCTTATCACTCTAGTTGGCTTTCCATATATGTTCACCACTACGCCTCAATAATCTCTTTACACCCATACGTTTAAAAATTATTAATCTTTTTGGAATTCTAGGTTTTTACAAAGAAAACGCCTTAATTTATCATTTATTAATAAAATCGTGTTGACGCGATATTATTATAAATGTATATTTTTATTCAACGGAGCACGAAGCGCTCATTTCTGAATGTAACTGGAGGTTATTCTTATGTGCAAAAACAATACACATGCCTTTACTTTGATAAACGAAGCGATTGCAAAGGGTGAATCACCTGTTGATATCGCTCGCAGTCATAACGCTTCAATCCTTGAAGCTATTGGTGCAGATAGTTACTACGAATTACCAGAAAGGGTGCTTCAGAACCGTTTGAAGCGTGGAAAGATGATTATCTCTATCGATGGCATAGAAAAGCAATGTACGAGTTGTTTGGAATACTGGCCACTGACGCGTGAATTCTTTCATGCTAATAACTCTAATACGGATAATTGTCATGGTACTTGTATCTCTTGTGAAATCATTAGATCGACAAAAGAGCGTTACAAAAATCAGGCAAAACTAGGGAAGGCACCGTCGGAAGAAGATCTAAAAAAAGCGAAAGAACGAAAGGCAGTAAGACAAGAAGATATCAGATATGTCACCAATCAAGTCTTTCATTAATCTGAATTAGTGAGTAAGGGGTACTTATGTCAACTGTAACACCTATCGAATCTGCCACATCTAAAGCTTTATCTGTAGAAGTGGGCTCTATCAATAATTCTGATGTTGAACTGAGAAAAACGTTTTCAGATAAACACTTGGGGTTGATTTTAGCGTCACTAACTCAGGGCGATTTAGCAAGTAATCGTAGTAATGATTGGGTTCAATCTCTAAAGGATGACGATTTTTTACTGATGGACGGGATTATCAGGCTTTTTGGTGAAGCTGCTACGAGTGCTGCTATTGTTAATCATTTTGGTACCGTCGAGAAGTGGGTAGTGCGCTTAGCAGTCGCTGGTCATTATTACTGGTGCGATGCAACTGGTATTTATTCCGATGAGTTCAGAGTAACTTCAAATTCCTCTCGACTAAAAGTTTTTGAACTATATGGGGAAGAATCCAAATTAGATGTGGAGTTATCTACCCAGTTTACAGAAGTCACTACTTCTTTTTTAGATGACGTAGAGGGGCTACTTGAGGGTACCTATGCTGATATCGATATGGAAATTGTAATCGATACTAGCGAATATGTTGTCGATCTTATAGCTCATGAGTGGGCGCATTCTCTGACTTCCCAATCGGCTAAAGCCGCTTAATTACCTTGAAATGTCGCGATTTAGCGGCGTCTACTTTTTATAGGCATGTTCATGTTAAAGATTACTTTATCACTTGACGCGAAATTTCATATCGGTCAATTGGTGCAAACTATCGGTTTTTTTGATTGGTTCAGTGAGGAGCGTCATGGTTCCGAGTTAGCTGCTTGTATCCTGAAGCATACCACTGGCGATTATGGAGACTCTTGTAAGTTAGGTGTGCAACTCAACGAAGCTTCAATTTTGGATGGAAGCGATAGCGTCTTGAGCTTTTATGAAATTAGTGGGCAGAGTATTAGAATTCAAACGAATTTACAGCAAGGAGTTACAACTCTATTGCTTGCGGGTGAAGATTAACTATGCAATCGCCACAAGAGCAATATCACTGGTGGCTTACAGATTTATGGTGTGATTATGCAAGATGCTGATCTACGAACAGTAATTATGAATGGCCAATTCACTACACGAATTGGAAGTTTTAAAATTGGCAATATACTTGCTACCAAAAAGTTTAGATCTTGGTATACGGAAGAATGTATTGCAGAGATTGAAGAGTTTTTGGAAATGCATGTAAGAGGTTACTGCGGAGATATATCAGAATTCCCTAATCATTCTGATAGCAGTAATTTCTATAACGCTTTATACAATTCAGGGCTCGTTATCAGCAGCTTTACTGTGGATAATAAAGGGATAGTGATTTGTACGGATCTTGATACATGCCTAACTACCCTGATGCTTTCACAAGAGCCAAGACATTTATTAGGCTACCAACAATCAAAAAAAAGCTATCTTGTTGTTGGTGACCGTTTGTTAGGTTACGTCGACTATGATCTTTTCGATGGAACTCAGGTTTTATATTCTGCGGATTGTAGTTATTGTGACACTGAAAAAAAAACGTCTTTAGTCGAGCCAAAACTCTGTGAGGTATCACGCGATGTGGTTTGGGATAGCAAAGAATTACAGGCTATTGGTTTGAAAGTGAGTAATGTTGGTGAGTTTCACATAGTGAAAAGTACATTTATGTGAGACTAGCATCTTGTGTGCTATATTCTTTCAAAATTCAGGTTAAATTAACGGTAATTATGAACGTAGCTAAAGTCTATCTCGAAATGACGAATGCACAAGGTTTAAGTAAGACGGTTGCCATTACTAAAGTGTGTGATGCTGTAGGTCTGAAATACAATTCCGGCTATGCAACGGCATGGTCTAAAGAGGCTGGTGGACGGCCTATTCCACCAGCGGTCGTCAAGAAAATGCAGGAACTCGTCGCTTTTTATGTAGCTCAAGATTTGGGTTTACTCATCACTGAGGAGCAGGCTTTACTGTTCGCGTCAAAGTTAGCACCAAACACTTAACAAGCAGATCATGTTAATAAATAGCGACCGATGGTCGCTTTTTTTAGTTAGCATAGGCTATCAGATAATTAAAATGCACATGTGCATTATTTTAACTTGAAATAACGCATATACGCGTTACAATAGCTTTGTGAACTTACTATAAATAAAGTTAAGTAGAAGGAATAATGATGCTAGTTGAGATTAAGTGCATTACTAAATGTGGCAGTTATCACGTTTGGGAAACAGAGGTCTTGGGGCGCAAAGTTGAAGTATGGCAAAAGCAAACTAAAAAGCCTCAACTAATGGACTTAGCTCTTAGCTTCGCCTTTGATGATTGCAACTTGAGTGTTGATGAATTTATTAACCCGGTAATAAATGGGGGGGTTGGTGAGCTGATTATCATACCTTCAATTCCTTTATGCATAACAATAAACTTTTGTAAGCGTAAGTTGAGTGCAAGTCTCACTGGTTTAATTGGTTCGGCTCACCGTGATTTACAGGCTTATGCACTTATTGAGAGATATGGAAAACCGCGTATTGAGCGTGTAATTAGAAAATTATCTGAACGCTCTGAACAACGCTCCAAAACGACTCGATTAGAGCGTGATTTAATATCTGTTCTTTGCCATTCACTTGAAGCTGAAGCTTTATAAGGGAGAAATACGTGAATAATCGAATCCCACAACCAATTATCAAGTTTAGTGAATCAGGAGTCATGATTTCTGACTTAGTAGACAAACGCCACGGCTATTCTGAAAAAGATTACCCGTGGGCGCGAAAAATGTTAGGTAAATTTCCCATTCCAGACTGGCAACGGGATTCCGTTTGGACTTTAGCGCAAAAGGTGTCATTCGTAGAATCTTGCTATCTAGGTTATGACATAGGTTCTATTGTTGTGAACGGTTATCTTGATTTGGACAACAACACATTGGCTAAATACTCGGACTGTCTAATTGATGGTCAGCAAAGAGTTGAAGCGCTACTGGATTACACTAACGATAATTTCAAAGTCTTTGGATTTTTTTACAGTGAATTAGATCGAAGAGAACAATCTCGCTTTTTGTATCGAGAATTAGGCAAGCGAACAACAGACTGCTTTGATGAGCGTAAGCTTAAGACTGTTTACAACCACTTAAATTTCGCAGGGACAGATCATTTGGAAAGCGAACGAGCTTAACTAATAACCTAGAAATAAGGAATTTATAAGAAATGAAAATAGTAAAAGTGTCTGACGGCCTGATCTTTATACCCCACTCAGCACCACAAATATTTGCTCTGTGGTTGCTTTCCTTTTTTGCTAAAGGGTATGAAAAAACTTACAACGAAGAGGCTTATCCAGTAGGTCGCCGCTTCAAAGTCGATTTTAGTAATATATAAGGGAAAAATCATGTTTAGACAATTTTTAGCAAACTGGCTACTGACAACAACGGAACAAACCGTGGCGAAGGGTGTTACTGGCGTATTGGAATTGCATCTTAACCAATACAATATTCGCTCAAAAACTCGCGCCAAGGAAATGAAAGTCCCTCAGTTTGTTTATGATGAATACCTTGCTGAATCAAATCGACTAGGTGTGAAGCAAACATGGTCATTTGCAGGTGTGCAGATTGGTGTTTCTGCAAGTGATCGCTTCGAGTTCATCTAAGGGGAAAGGTTGGACATGGAAACCGAAAAATTAAACACGATTAAAGGGTTCGTAGATAACTTAAATATCGTTGTTGATAAACATCCGAATGTCGAAACACAATTTTGGAAAGGAAAGCATGGTGATATTTTAGCGATTGTTGATGTATTTAAAACATCATCGCAGTGTCATATTACAGCGTCTGGTGTGCGTTGCTTGGCTGCCGCTAGTCAGCAATCAGCATAACGGCGCTCACCACGGCTGCGTCAATGATAGAAGACTATGTATCTAGTGGTGTTAATTATGACGACATTGGGTTGACTGATTATGGAAACGACAATAGAGAAACTCAATCAACTACTGCTGCAATCCCATGCCGTGATTGATAAAACAACTGAAGGAGGGATTTCGGTGGGTGTGGTTCAGTATGTTCCTGAGATAAATGCGGCGGTCGGTTACTTGCAGAATAACCGTAACATGAAAATCGTAATTTCAGTTAAACCGCAGAGCCCTACAGTGCATTTAGTGATTGGTCACAAGAGTGGGGAAGAAATTATTGTAGAGAAAGAATACCCTTCGCTCGAAAGCGTAACGGAAACGGTACTCACAGACCTTTGTGCGACTCATCTAATGAACAGCTAGGGGGGGGGGATTAAGAGTAAGTGTGAACTGAAAACAATCAGGCGCTATATTAAAGGCTAGGTGATAACCTAGCCTTTTTGCCATTTTTAATATGTAAACATCTTTCGAACCAGTAGTTAATTCAATGCGGTGTGCTTATGGCCAAATTGGTATATTTCTTCGATTTATAAGCAGATTCCATTTTCCTGTCCACCAATTTCTAACACGGCACTAAGTTACCGTTTATCGGCGAGGTGGTGTTCGTCAGTCGTAATAAACGCAAATAGGCATTAATTTTTGATGTATTATAACGCATATGCGCGTTATAATTATGTTCTATTCATCAGTTAAAGGAAATAAAATGGCTTATTTCAACGAAAATGGTGAAGTGATTTTCGGTCGAGCTCCTAAAAAGGAAGCCACCAGCCGCAAGAAGGCACCTACACGCTCTTGTAGTGTATTTGAAGAGGCAGAGATTAAGAAAGTAAAAGTCGAGCTGGAGGCTTCTGACGGCGTATTTATTTACAATTCTGAGGGTGAGAATTTTGCATCTCGTCGTCATATAGGCGCTGATTTACGAGTTCGCCGCTTAAGAGGTGAGGGTTATCACGTCACACCTATCTTTGGGACTTCTTTAGAACATGACTGTTTTCACCAGGAGTCGTTTGTGGCTCACGTTACGGTTCGTGAACCTACGGAGTTAGAGGATAAAAGTAGTTTGACCCAATCAAAGCTCGATGACATGGACAGAATGTATCAATTTGCGATTAAGGAAATATGTCAGCGAAATAGCATCAAATCGCTTATTGATGAAGAAATGCTTACTGATTTTGGTTACACGTTGGGTGGGGTGTTCTCACATATCATTAAATATCACTCGGAACTTCACAAGAAGAATAAGAATGCTTTACCCGAACTCCTTTGTGGTTTCGTTGGCTTATCTGATCCGAATTTTGCCGAGTACATGATAGAAAACTGCCTTTAATATATATGGAAGCCTAGAAATGAACAGAACGATTAAGCCGACAGTTATCATTGCGTGCTCAGCAGATAAGTTACGTAGCGGAAAACCAATGGAGATGTACAACGGAAGGTTGTTTAAAGACATTCGTTGTCATCTTGGGTCTGCAGATGTAAGTGATCACATTAACTTAATTGTAATGAGCGCCGAACATGGCTTCCTTTCCGCTAACACTTCGGTTTCAAAATACGACACCCAAATGGGAGTGGATGTTACTCCTGCTGAATGGGTTAAAAAACATACTCGTAATTGCGCAATGAGTTTAGGTATTTCAACTATCCATGAAGAGGATAGAGCTGGTGGTTTGTTTGTATTTTTACCAAGTGCATACCAACAAGCGTTTGAAATGATGCTAAAAAAGTCGATATTCAAAGGAGTGGTGAAAGATTTCAAGCAATTTTACATGTGTAAGGATTTTAGGGGGATCGGCGTGATGCGCTCTCGATTAATTAAACTCCTGAAACATAAAGCGAGTCCTGTCGCTGAATTAATGCATTTTCGGTCAGGAATATCAGCTGTCGGGGAGTTTGAAGGGGCTGTTCAGGCAGGTCAATTCAGGGGGATGTCTCTTGCGAACGTTAACTTAAAGTCTGCAGAGGATAAACCTGAGTGCGATTGGCTTATGAATCGAATGAAACTCGACTTATTTGCAGATAAACCTTTCTTTTTTGACAACGGCATCATCAATGCGATTAAAAAAGGCCAAGACATCGATGCTGGTGCAGTACTGAGGGAGGTTGAACAAATTTCCAAGACTTTTGCCCCGGGTTCCGGTCATAACTTCTATTTCGTCTTACCTGATGATCCTTTCAATCAGATCGCTGCCGTTGATGTGTTACGTGAAAACAGAGACATTATTCAAAGGCTCTCGAAATCCGTTTCGCTAATCATGCCTATTCATAAAATCACTACTGGAAATTTACAGCAGCACGCGCTCGACATGTTGGAAGCTATAGATTTTGCACCAGTAATTTTGGGTATACCGACTCGATGTGATGCGAAGCTTCCAAATGGAAAGTCCGTTAACTTAAGAATGGATATTAAGGACATTGAAACGTTGTTTGAGCTAAAAGATACTCAGAATCAACCAGTATTTACTCGCGTCCATTTTTTGGGTATGTCTGAAGCTAGTAAGGGTGGTTTTATACGCACAAACAATGGCTGTTATCAAGAGCGTGTCGCTATTGCCAATTTGCATCAAAAGGAATTTAGTAGCGACGTTTGCGTAATGCAGAGCTTTTTCGGGGCCAATAAATCAGCTCGCGCGGGTAGTGTTCATGTTCGATCTTTAGATGCTGAGCTGAGTAAGTTTGCTATAGAAAATAGCGCACTAATCGACTATTTACGTACTACTGGATCGACAAAGGTGCTTTATTCCATTCTTGACTCTTTAGAATGTACGCTTAACCCTATAATCATAGATAAGCACATAAGCTATTGGAACGAAATCACAGACCCTCGATACCACGTTAAAGGTTCTACTGGATTTACAGTGCCGTATAACGAACTTCTCCAAACCGTGCATAAGCATATTGATATAGATAAGTACCTTGTAGCAGATTACCTAATTCAACTTTATAAGGAAGAACTGGTCACTGTGTATGAGTTACCTAGTTATGATGAACTGAGAGCTTTAGCATTGGTAAAAGTTTTTTCCGATGAATCCAATTATTACACTTCCAATTCGCCCCATCTATTTTCTGAGATTGTAGAGGTGGAGGATTTTAGGGGAATGCAGTGTTCGAAGGTACCTAGAAATCGGAATGCGGTTACCATTTCAACTGAGGAGGAAGTAGTACTTGAAGTTGAGGAGGCCTCTACAATAGATACGCTGGATATTTTGACCTTTTTAAAGTCTGCAATAAATGATCATGTAACTATCCAGCCTGAAGCTATACAAGTGGAATCTTTTGTAGAACCAGAGCTTAAGGTGACTTTTATTGGTGACATTATTTATGAATTGAAAGCTGCAGTTATTGGCGCTGGTATTTTTACGGATACTAATAGTGATACGGCGGTGTTTGGATGTGAACCTGACGAGGGAGCAGGAATAATCGAGCAGCTTCAATCAGCAGTGCTAATTCGGGGTCCTTTGACTGAACTGGTGACGGCGTTCGAGAAGGAAGAGGTCCTTACTTAAAAACGTTAATTGTCGAGGCGTTAACAGCTGCCTGTTCCTGTGTAGGGGGGGGCTTCGCGGCTTTGGTGTTTACGATAAAATTCTAAAACCCTACCTTTCAACTCTCTTCAAGTTAGTCTACTCAGACAATGCATCTCTAGTGTCCCTAATGATCTGTTTCACCCCGTCCTCTGTAAGAGGGTAATTGTCATTAATAATACCCGCAACCAAAATAATGCCATTAAGGTCACTGCCGGCCATTGATAGGTTAGGGCAGCTACACCAGTCGGGATAGTTCTGCAACAAACGCTCCGATGGAATGGAAATAGATATGTCTTGCTTTAAAAGGACAAGAATGGATTTTAGGTCTAAATTATCTAACATGATGTTTACCTTTAAGGCTTGATGGTTTTTAGGGTGTCAATAATGGCAATCCCTTCGTTATTTATGCAGTTTGATTTAACCAGTGTTTCTAGTACTTTTTCAAGCTTATTAATTGTTACTTTAGACTCTTTTAACTTGCGGTCCATATCGTCAGCATTTTTCTTTAAGTCATGAACCCACGAAACTTTGGATAAGGTTATTTCAAACTCTTCATTTGTTGGCTGGTGGTTAAAGGTTCCGCCGCAATAATTCAGTCCAAACTTTGTTAATTCTTCAGCAATTCCACTGAGCTGGATATCAACGTTAAACTCAATGCTGGTTGTCTTAGGATTTGTCATAGTAATTACTCTAATTTTTAGGTTACTTCAACGGAGTTAATGTTAGCGTTATCATTTGCTTATAAATACATCAAGCCAATGGAGGCTATGAGTCGTAAGAACTTTCTAAGCGGCGGTAGAGAATGCCATGTCTAAATAACTCAACATATTGTCCAGTTCGTCTAGTTGAAAAAAAGCATCTTGATAAGTGACGAAGCCAAAGGTTTTTTTATCCGAACAGAAATCTCGGTACATGCTCGCGATGTCTTGGAGCTCACTTGAATCGTTACTCTCGATAGTCCAGGCAACGACTCGTTTTGATGGTGTGTGTACTGCCCCTGCTTGTAATGCGCGAGAAAAACTCTTGTATTGCGAGCTATCAAAGTGAACAAGTTGAACAGTTGCTGAGAAGTGACTCATAATAAAACCTCGTTTACACTATATACTGTAATTTTAGCATGTAGTTCATGAATTAGCCACTTCTCATACTCTAATTTGGAAGTCTTTGCTAATTTGGAAGTCTTTACTATTTGGATTGACGCCTAACACCTAATAATACCTATAAAAAACCACCCGAAAGAGTGGTTAGTTTTATCCTTTGTCAGCTAAATCGAGTTAACACTCATTGCTAAATCAATATTATCTTGGTGAGGGTTTATATTAATTAATTCTGCTGGCTTGCATCGTCCACTTTCAAAAACTGGCACTGAAGCTGTAAGCAATACTGGTTTCGTTGCTTCTAGGTATCGATTATCCAAACCGCTGGTGGTAAGAAGTGTTTCGTCACACAACGTCTTCTGGACGCAGTGAGCGTAGGTTTTTTTTAATTCGCTGAGTAGCTTGTCTATATTCCCCTTTGTAATGTCGTCTTCCCTTAATGCTTTAGTTCTACTATCCCATCCCAAGTCTTCAATTACTGCCATCATGACACTATCAACGGCCACGTTTTTTGAAATGGTCAGTATTGATGTTTTGACGCTTGTTTCTGAGTGTAAAAATGTCGTACTAGGAAGTGACATGTTTGATAGGAGGTTTATAGGTGAATCGTTATGAGCCCCATCGATTAGGCCCTGGCGAAATGCTTTTGATTTGCTATTCGCTAAAATCCCGTCAGGAATAACAAGAGAACAAATACCCAGTGGCTTCAGTAGTCTAATGGACATTTCTGTGATTGCTATATCTAGAGGGACCGTTGAGTTGTATTTTAATTTAGATAGCTTCTTTCCATCGACGTCTTTAAAGGTAGGGCTATCGATCTTAAGGCCGCCGTTAGCGTATAGATACTCTAAAGGTTTATTGTAGAAGCACGGCAGAGTCATTCCTGCAGGGTAATTGTTTGACGATACTTTGTGGAATGGAGGGTTACCGATGACGCAATGAATTTGACCCTCATACATAGGAAGTAACTTTAATGCATCGCCATTGTGAATTGTTAGGTCAGTAAGTGGCACTCCGACTAACTGTTGCAGCATGAAGTTCATGCTAACTGCGTCGGTGCTAGAGCGGTTCAAATCGTTAACTATAAAATCCATTCTAGGCAGTAATTCAGGACATTTATGGTAAGCGGCCTTGATGAATCTCATTAGTATCGCCCCAGTACCACAGCTCGGTTCTAAGATCTTCAATCGCTCATCTTTTTGTAATTTCTTCGATAGGCACATAAGGCTATCAACTGCTACATTGCACATGATATCTGAGTGAAGGGCGGGGGTGAAAAACTCAGACCCATAACTACGACCACGTTTCGAACCTTCTTGGTTGATGTTCGCAAAGTGGTCGTCCCCAATTTTGGTGTTAGATTCAAGTTCCTCCCAGAGAGATCTCCAAATAACAAGATTTTCAGGAAGGGTGAGTTCGTCGCCGTCGTACTTCAAGTATGACATTAAGTTGTCAGTTATGTCCCAAACGCTTTGGTACATTAGACCTTGCTTGCTAAAACCTAGCTTCCTCATAGCATCAGAAGTTGCATTCGAAAATTGTAATGCCGGGTTTCTTTCAATTTGGTAATTCATGGTCTAGTTCCCCACTGAGATATTGTTGATGTATCGACGGCTTTGATATGTTGATTAGCCTTTACACTTAGCTTTCATCTTGTTCATCGTTCTTAGCTGGTGGCTCTTGTATGTGAGCTTGTATTTCTTCATCACTCTGTCAAAGTGATAAATGTAAGCGCACCGATATTTTAAATTTGGTGGAAGCCATTCTGTTGGAGGGGAAGCCGACTTGCTTTGGTTTAAAGAAGACTGAACAGGGAGTAAGTTACTGGCATCATTCGCAAACAATTCCTTTTCCTCTTTTGAGAAGCGCCAAGCTCCAGCGTAATGAGCAAAAGCCAGAGGTACGACATGATCTATTTGTAGGTCGCTACTTTTGTAAAAGGTCTTTCCGCTATATGGGTCATTCCATCTCCCTCTTTGGACGTAATTACCATTAGAACTGTACTTAACAATGCTCAATGACATATCTTCCAATATCTCATGTCGAGTGTTCATGCCATCATGATCAAAATCAGACCAGTGAGCATAATCAGATCTAACGTACTTAGGGATACCATTTACAGAAGTAGGTGATTGATTCGCCTTCTTATTGCCGTTGGATTTGGTAGGTCGACCACCAGCTGCAATACATTTCTCTAAGCTGGAATAAATCGTGAAGCTTTTGGTCTTTTCAAACCAGGCGCTGTTTTCATCATGGCATATGCCTGAGTTTGAAAGCTTGACCACATCTGAAGCGCCGACACAAAGTGACGTGAACAGCAATACGGTTGGTAATGTTAAACCGAAAATAATATTTTTCATAGACTCCCTCAATAAAACTAAATAATACGGTTTTATTATAGCTGTTACTCGGTAATTTTCCAATTTATACATAGTATTATTTTTTAGTTATTATGTCCCCTTCTATTGATATTAACTTCCAAATTGACTATCATTTCTTTTGTAGAGTTATCATCGTTAGCTTTACAAAGTAAACGGAATATTAGAAACGGCGACTTTATCAAAAAAGTCGCCGTTTTTTTTGCTTTAAATTACCATTAATCAACAGCTTACAGGAAAATTCTGCAGACTTTGAGCTAACCCCAAGTCGACGGCAGCCCAATACCTACCTGGCTTCGTTCTTCTATTCCCGGCAACGACACCCCCATAAATGCTTAAAAATCGTAAGCGCGCCATAAACCCCGCATTCTAATCTTTCAGCGCGAAGAATAAGATCAACTCTCCAACCCAAAGGAGAGTTGAAATGGCAAAACGACGCACCAACCTAGAATGGCAATCACTGTTTGAACAATATGAAAGCAGCAGTGTTACCCAACGCGCTTTTTGCGAAGAGCATGGACTGAGTTTATCCACGTTCTTCGCCAAGCGGCGTCAACTCCAAACAGTAAACCAATCGGAATCTGTCGGATTTGTTAAAGCCGAAATCGTCGAAAATACAACCAAGTATCAGGCCCAGATAGCTACGGCTAACATGACACTTCTCATCAATGATGTGGAGCTGAGCATTCCTCAAGGTACGCCAGCGACCTATCTTGCTGAACTCATTGGAGCGTTGTCATGAAAGGTATGCTCAGCGCTCCAGACATTTACCTTTATCGTGAAAGCGTCGATTTTAGAAAGTCCATCAACGGTCTTGCAGCGATTATCGAAAATGATACGGACTTACCTCTTGGCAGCGGTGCGCTGTTCCTGTTTACCAATAAACAGCGCGATAAGATTAAGGTACTGTACTGGGATAAAACAGGCTTCGCCCTCTGGTATAAACGCCTTGAAAAAGCCAAGTATAAGTGGCCTTCAAAAGAGAAAAATCAGGTGTTTACCCTCACTCAATTTGAGCTTGATAGACTGCTTTCTGGCTTCACAATTATCGGCCATGAACCCGTAAAAATAAACGATTTTACAATGAGCTAATCGAGAATAAAGCCTTATATACCAAGCGTTAACGGCACGATTTTAGTATAATCAATGCCATGGAAAAGACGCCAAATATCAACCCAGAAAGCCAAGATATTGCCGAGCTACAAGCGATGGTGAAAGCCCTGATGCTCTCGCAAGAGCAGAAGGAATCGCAATGGCAACAAGAGCGCCAATCGCTGCTTGAACAACTCAAACTCGCCTTCGACCGCCAGTTCGCTAAACGCTCGGAGGCGTTAAAGCCTTACGATGAATCACAAGGTGACCTCTTCAACGAAGCGGAATGTGAAGCCGTTAAGGAAGAAGAAGTTGAGGTGACAACCACGATCATAACGAAAAAGCGTGGTAAACGTAAACCTCTGCCTAAGACCTTACCTCGTGAGGTTATCGAACTCGATTTAGACGACCATGAAAAGCAGTGTTCTTGTTGTAATCATGGCCTGCATAAAATCGGTGAAGACCGCAGCGAGAAGCTAGAGTTCACACCTGCGGTACTCAAGGTGTTGGAATATGTTCGCCCTAAGTACGCTTGCCGCCAGTGCGAGAAAACAGG
>NZ_JBFRSN010000255.1:0-1921 GCF_041473595.1 Vibrio sp. 10N.222.46.A1 | reverse complement strand
GCCCTGGTGGTGGAATTGGTAGACACAAGGGATTTAAAATCCCTCGGCGTTCGCGCTGTGCCGGTTCAAGTCCGGCCCGGGGCACCATCTATTAAAGTCTACGTCTTAACAGATGTAGCAAATGCGATACTAGCTCAGTTGGTAGAGCGCAACCTTGCCAAGGTTGAGGTCATCGGTTCGAACCCGATGTATCGCTCCAAATTAGAAAGCCCGAACAGAAATGTTCGGGCTTTTTGGTTTCTGCTGTTCTGATTTTTATGCGTTATTCCTCTTTCTGTTTGAACACACCCAAACTTCCTTTTCTATCTCAAAATGTTGCTATCAAGTTCGTTTACATTACTTAGCTTTTAAAAGCGAGATTCCCTATGAACTCGTTCTTCGTGCTAGGGAATGACGGAAAGGCGCCACAGCCTCAAAGCCCTCACTAGCAACGTTTGTATACCCGCGTAGTCATCCTCGGGCGTGAGGAACGAATGAACCGGGGATCTCCTTACCTAAAGATTAACTTGACGATATTTTCAGCAATTTGTCAGTTACCGCTCCTATTTATCAAGCGATTATTAAAAACTATTGATCGTTCATTTCACTTTATGTTATTTTCCCGCGCAATCTCGGAATGAACAATGTTCAAGAAGAGCAACGATTGCTTCTGGGGGATACGCGTAGTGACCATTCTTGCTGATTGGGACATTACGTAGGGTAGGTATCAGCTAGCCTTTAGCTGATAGACGGGATACTTATGGCGCAATTCGCCATGCTAATGGGAAACCCAACATTGAACACACTAATAACAACATTGCTAATCAGCTCTGCATTTCCAAAAGGGCCAGTTCTTCATAGCTGTCCGATACTGCACAAATGTCCAATTCTTCAAAACAGTAGCATTACTGAACCTTGAGCTCACGCTAACTAATTTTTGCTGTCCTAAGACGGCCTAATTTCGTATTCGTCATTTGACTTATGCGAGCGTACAGCTATATCTCATTTCTAGACAATACGCGTGTTTCACTATGAACTCTCTCTAAATCAATAGAGGGACGGTGTGCAATTGCGTCTGATGGAGGTGAGTATGAACACATTCAAGGGGACTTTTATGACTACCGCCTTTGAAGTCGATATTAATACTATCGCAAATTCATTTTCAACTATGGTTCCTATCGTAGAGGGAACTTACGACCTAACACCCGACGCTATTTTGCTTGAGCAAAAGCAGCATGAATCGGATGTTCGTTCATACCCAAGACGCCTACCGATTGCTATTAAAAGAGCATGTGGTGTTTTAGTTGAAGATACTCGTGGCCAACTATTTCTCGATTGCTTAGCAGGTGCAGGTACACTTTCTCTGGGCTACAACCACCCTGAGATTAACCAAGCACTTAAAGACCAACTCGATTCTGGTTTGCCATATCAGACACTTGATATTACGACTCAAGCAAAAGAGACGTTTATCAAGCGAGTTAAAGCTTTTCTCCCTCAAGACTTTTCAACGAACTCGGTTCTTCAATTCTGTGGCCCGTCTGGCGCTGATGCTGTGGAAGCCGCGATCAAGCTCGCCAAGCAAACTACAGGTCGCAACACCATGTTTGCTTTTCGTGGTGCTTACCACGGCATGACTAACGGCACTATGGGCATGATGGGTAACCTTGGCACTAAAGAACGTCGTAGTGGCTTAATGTCTGACGTACATTTCATGCCTTTCCCATATAACCTTCGTTGCCCGTTTGGCATTGGTGGTGAAGCGGGTGCTAACGCGAGCATTCGTTACATCGAGCGTATGTTGAATGACGACGAATCTGGCATCATGAAACCTGCCGCGATGATCGTCGAGCCTGTACAAGGTGAGGGTGGTGTGATTCCAGCTCCGGCGTCTTGGCTACAAGGCCTACGTCGCATCTGTGATGAACACGGTATCCTACTGATC